>CAUZFJ010000111.1:0-5045 GCA_963579105.1 Candidatus Thalassarchaeaceae archaeon | reverse complement strand
TGAGGCTGTATCATAGCCAACTTGCGTTGCAGGTGCATTCAGTTGGTCCATCATTCGAAGCACTTTCTTGTGCTTATGCTTGCGAATTGTGATACCGATCAATCCAAGCACACCGAGTAAGCCAACAACAATAAATTGTAGTCCAACAATTTCACCAGATAATAGCATTCCACCTAATTGAATGATACTTACGCTTGCTGAGTATCCTGGGTCATGGAAGATGTAATCAGCAGGAGGATAGATTGCTCCACCAATAGCGATATACAACGAAACACTAACTTCATCGTTGCTCTCTTGGAAAGCCTCAGATTCGTGTAGTTGGAAGGTTACGTTTGCAGTTTGGGTGGTGAGGCTATCACTACCAACCTCTGCAGTGTCAACCCAATGGTATTTGTCGGGAACCTTTGTGTAATCATGACTCCATGTGACCGAAGTTCCACTTACTTTGTTGACGGCACGATTATCACCAGAAGAGAGGAGATTTCCATCTTCATCTTCTCGGTCGTATGCCATCTGTTCATCAAAACTGCCTTCAGTTTCGTTATTGACATCATCCATGAAATCTGAGATGAGTCCGAATGTGAATGAACCTCTAACAATTACAGATTCCACCATCAATAGTGAATTTGCATCATGGAAATCCCAACCATCAATGGTTTGGTCATACTTGAAGTCGGTACCAACTCTTACGCCGCTCCAGGTCAGGTCCTGCCGTTCTCCAATGTTTTCAACCACAAATGGGATTTGATCTGCAAGAACATCTGAGTTTTCATCATGATTAGGATTTGCATCTAAAGTAACAGTCCACCATGGGATTACTTCGTTAGTAACTGGTATAATTTCAACCCCGAGATGGAAAGTAAGAGCAATCAACTCTACAACATCATTATTCTCAGTCATCCACCATCCATCGCTATTGTCGTATTCGACATCCTCAGCCAAGAGAGTGAAGTTCCAACCCATTGAACTACCGTCACTCCATTCTTCAATACCATCTGAAGACATATCCCAATCTCGTTCAAGAGACACTGCTGCGTGAACGTCTTCAGCACTTGTGATATCAAAATCTGTGAGACCAGTTCCACTTCTAGTATAGTCAAAGACACCATTTCCACTGGTATTTTCTTCATCACCAGGAACGCCCGTATCTTCGAACTCAATCATGTGAACTAGACTGGTCGCGAATACTGTGGCAATAGGGAGCGGTACGCCCGGTACTGACATGCCCTCAACAGGGAAGTCTTCTAAGTTGACACCACCGAGGTATTGAACTTCAAGAGCAGCTATGCTGACAGGCCCAGGATTTTCTTCTGAACCCCAGCAAATAGCGAAGTAAGAGAGACGCCGAGTTACATTTAGCATTACATAGTCACCCATGCACCAATCATCCTCTTCGTCATCATTGTCTTCAAAGCCATCTTGGAGACGGATATTTTCTCCAACGTCTTCACTGGTTATCAATTCAACATGATCCAGTGGGTCCATGCTTGAATCAGATTCCAAATCTGCTGCTTGTACTGACGCGATAGGCCCGAGTAGGGATTCTAGCAAATCGTTCATATCCTCATTCCCTGTTTCAAAAGAGATGGCTGGAGCCATCAAAGTTGATACAAGCATAAGCATCACCAACACACTCGACCTAAAGGTGAAAGGTGTGTTGATTCGTCCATTCGTTTTTCCATAATTGTTCTGGTTTACTGACATCTTGTCGTTCTCCGTTAGCAACCCTTGTGTCGCAAGTTTACTATATACCTTGTGTCACAATGTTTCATCATGATTGTCAATCAATCACTTCACAGTGGCACGAAAGCCACTATATTTCCACAAACCAGATTTTTTTCCCGCGCTCGCGCACGCTGGCCCGCGCACGCTGGCCCGAGCGCACTCACGCGGGGGCGGGTTGGAACAGGAGCGGTTCGGAATCAGTATTCTTCGTCATCATCTTGCATTCGTTTCCACAAATCTCCAACAGTTTGGATATCCTTGTCAACCTTCGCCTTTCCTTCAAGTCCGACAACAGTTCCTTCTCCTAACTTGTCATCTGTTTGTATTACTTCAGATTCAGGAATTCCACTTTCATCCGATTCATCTTCGTCTGATTCTTCAAATCGTCTTCGCATTTCTTCTCTTTCAGATTCTGAGGTAGCACCCAACTCAATTTGGAATGATTCAACGGCTGCCCCACCATCACCATCCATTTTTTCGTGGAGAGATTCCCATTCTTCTTTGTGACGTTGTTTGTGTAGTGGAAGTTTGTTCGCTAATTGCTTACGCCTTCTCATTCGTCTAACTGCTTGGTCAGTAACTAAAATCAAGATTCCAAGAACATTAGCAATAATGTAGCCAGTAATTTGATGAGGTGAATAAATCCAATATTGCATGGTGAATTCACCATCAACAATTCGCGCGGCCTCTTCCCAGCCAATTCTAGTGCCGTTTTCAGAATAGAAACGAAGTTCTAATACATATTCTCCAGGGTAAATTATGCCATTATAATCACCACAATTTTCATTCAACCCACCAGACCATGCTCTAGTTGGCTCAGGAAAAGGATCACCAAAATCACCTGAATCTGCTCTTTTTAATGCGCCTACTTCCCACAATTCCCATATTGCTGTAATGTTAGAGTGCTCAGAATAGGTGGTTCGAAATTCGCAATCAATCTCAAAAGGCAGTTCGGAGCCAAGAACATTGGGTACTGTCATTTCGTAATATTCTCTGTGCCCTCCTTCTTCAGAGAGTACCGGGTGAGGAGTTGCCATGGGTGACAAACCCATCCAAATTAGGTTTAACATCAACCAAGTAATAATTGCTGCCCAGGGCTTAATAGGCGCGTTTTGGTCAACCTTTTTCTTTGTTTTTTGCATCAAAAAGGAGTCCCCCTCAGAATGTCGAGAACCGCTTCCATCCATTTCAGTTTCCGCAGTTTGCGTACCGGGTCAGTAATACCAGTCCACCGACCTATCTCATCACTTCTAAAGCCGATTAGTCTTACTTTGTTAGCAGGGATTCCACACGCCGCCACGATACAAGCGGCTCTATCACCATCAGTGAAACCACCAGGATTATGCATGCCTTCAATTGGTTCAGGGCACTGATGAGTCAGAATTAGAGTTGGGCAATTTTGTTTTAGAATTGGTAGAAGTTCCCGCCATTCGTCTTGGTTATCCCCATGTGCATGAAGTGCAAACGGAATCTTTTGTTGACTCGCTCGAAGCATTGCTTCTCCCCCATCACCATCTGATACCACCAATGCGAGCCTTGCCCAAGCTGATTGTGCAATTTGGGGTGGTAATTCATCAAAAACCCCAACACTTCCATCTGCGGCCACAAATTGACAATTTCCATTCAATAAAAGTAGGTCTTCAGGTTCTACAGCCGCACCAAGAATAACAATTTCTTCAGCCTTTTTAAGAATCGTAATTAGCCGCTCAGTAGCACATTTAACAGCATTAACACCAAGGCAAGATTGCTGTAGAGCAGTTGCTGACTGCAAATCATTTTTCAAGTCCCATCCGAAGTCAATTCGTATCTTATCTTGGATGCTAAGTAGGGCTACATTAACGGCATCTAAGTCAGTCTCTTGCTGTGCTGGCATCGCCCCCCCTCCAGCCCTCCGTCAAACTGAGAGTTCAAGAACCCGAGCGAAGCATCACAGTGCGCTCATGCCACTCCCGCGCCGCTTCCCGACTATCGAATCACCCAGTTTACTGGCGCGGTTCCCTTTTCTTCCTCAAGGAGAGGAGTGGTTGAAATCTCTCTTAACAGACAATAATATTGACCTTGATACATTGATTGATGGTGAATGGGTTGAACCGATTCGAATTCGTGGGATTCACCGCATGTTGGAATCTATTAATCTCACAGAAGGGGTTTCATCAACTACTAGGCATGACATCCATGAACCATATGGCCAAATGGTAGAAGGCTTGGGATTTTACTATGCTATGTTAGTGGTTTGCGCATCTTTTGATGAAAGACTGGTGAAGCGTTGGGTGGAAGGTGAAGCGAGTAGGGCAGACAAGTTACTTGGTGAAAGTATAGATGAACAAACTTTTGAGGTGATTACACACACATATCTTTCCGATGTACGCTCAAATATACAATCTGTAGCAGGTGTATCAATACACGCAGCGAAATCTTCAACTCTAACATATGAGATTCCAATGACCGATTTTATTGAACTCTCACCTCGAATAACTGGTAGTTATTGGCGTATGGTCAACCGTCCCATTTCAGATGGTTGGGTAACAATGTGCGCTGGTAGCGGTGAATCATCACGGCAGCGTTTAGCCCGTCTTCTGAAAGAGCGAATCAGGCAAGTCCTTGTTGAAAGGTGTCAAATTAACATGGAGAAAATGGACGATGAATTTGCATCAAAGTTTGCTGACCCAGTTGGTAAAATGGTAGCGGAATTACAACATAGCAAAGGGCAAGAAATCAAGGTTACCGCGGCTCATGAAGGAGATTGGCCACCTTGCATGACTTCAGCAATTGCTGACCTCGCTAGAGGTGAAAATGTCAACCATGCCGGTCGTAGATTCCTAGCAAATATGAGCCGCGCCTTGGGTCTCTCAATTGATGAAGCAGCCTCATTTTTTGTCAATGCACCAGATTATAATGAAGGTACCACCAAATACCAGTTAGGCCATCTTTACGATGGTGAATACACACCTGAGAAGTGCAACACTCTGAAATTACACGCTCGATGCCCAGTCTCACAAGGTATAATCAGCGATACTCTTTGTAACTTAGAGTGGATGACTCATCCGCTAAAATATGTACGTGCCCAACAACGACGAAGAGCACGCGATGCGCCCCCCGAACCACTTGTAGTAGACCCCCAATCAAATGAAAACAACCAAAGCAATGGTGCTAAAGGGGGCGGCGAGGATAATGATTCATAGCGGAGTAACACCCCAGCCGTTTCAGGAAAGGTCAGGTGAGTAAGGATGACGAGAACTTTGGTGTTATCTGTTGACCGCGATGATGATCTCGGCAAAAAGGCTGGTATACGTGGGCCAATAGTCGGTCGTAAAGAGGTA
>CAUZFJ010000110.1:0-5050 GCA_963579105.1 Candidatus Thalassarchaeaceae archaeon | reverse complement strand
CATATCGTTGGCTGAGTTCATGTCATCCTTACAATCAGGGTTACTACCTGTTCCGCAATCGGTCAAGGGGTCTCCGTCAGTTAGCGATGCGTCAAGTAAATCGACTGTAGCACTCAATGAAACCATGCCTGGGTTAATCATTATCTCGGCGCAAGCAGTTGCTTCAAGAGTAGCTGGGAACATTTCTCCCAAGTACTCGTGCGAGGTTGAACCTTCTGGATCATCTGGGTTATCACAATCGTTTGCCATAAAGGGTGAACCCATGACATCATCGCCATTTGAATCCTTTACATTGAACTGAACTGCCCAATCATAGTTGATTGATATGTCACTACCACTGTGTGCAATGGTTGCGTATACCCGAGTCATTCCAGCATCCAAGCGGCCGCTTTCTTGACGAGGGTTGCCTGCTTCAACATTGACAACTTGTGCATCGTGGTAGGAGGCAAAGGTTGCAGTTAGCAATGCATCATTGTTTCCGTTACGGTCATCAAGGGTCACGGGGGTCTCCTTCATCTCATTCACTACGTTTGGTTCGTGGCCTGCGCCACCGTAATCAGTTGCTACCAATTCGTAGATTTTATATTGAGATAGAGACGACTGGACTGTGAATACTCCTACGCCATTTGCGTTAGCCGAATCTCCTTGGATAGTACCTGAGAAGGTATATGCTGTCTGGAAGGCAGGGACTTGTCGGGTTTCACCGATATCACTTGCGTTCACATGAGTTGGTGGTTCCATTGAAAGGTTGCTGTACACTTCAATATCCTCCGTCTGTGCTGCACCGAACAGTTCACCAAAGGTTACTGCCCATGTGCATGAAGTTGTATTCGCTGGGTCTGCTGTAGGGCAGTTATCAAACGAACCATCACCATCTGCATCAAACATTGAAACTGGTACCCAGTTCATTCCGTCATCCATGTAAGCCTGGAATAATCCACCCATGGTGATATCCATCTGTACATCACGAGGGTCCCACGATGCACTACCATTGACAAATGCTGTCATGGTAAATCCATGTGGTCCAGCTCCTGCCATTGGGTCATCTCCTGAATCCCAAGCAAGTTCTGTTGAGATATCATACCAATCAACTACATTAACATCATAATCTAGGATGTTGTTGTTCAAATCTGTATCTTGGTCAGCAGCATCAATTTCAATATGAATTGTATACATACCTGGTACTGCTGGTGTCCAAACTAGGTTTGCCCCAGTTGAATCTCGAACAATATAATGGCCGTTAGCCAAATAATCGCCAGCAGTAAAAGTTTGGATTCCACAAGAAATTGTGTCATCACAAACTGCTGCGTCTTCAGCATCAATAAACAATGGGGTTGCTTCTACACCATCATCAACAGTTACAGTAACGGTCAATTCTGATATATCGTTCACACCATCGTTCTTGATGACGAGGTCAAATAAAATAGCCTCGCCAGCGTCCACGGAATTCCTCACCGTGCCGGTCATATCGGTCGTTGATTCACGAGGTGAATTTGCACCCATCAACCAAACTTCATAATCGGCTCGGCCATTGGTGTCGTCCACCTGCTCTCTCTCATTCAATTCAATTGGGCTTAGGCTTGCTACGATGCTCATTAACATCAGCAGTGCTAAAACCAAACTTGTTGCTCTTTTCATGTCACAGTCCTCCCACTAAGGGATTGCCCCACCTGTTCAATCCATATTTATACTATGCGCGGGTCTTTGTTAGGTAATTCAGTTGTAAACGCACAATCATATTGATTTTGGTGCATAATTTTTGTATCATTCAATGTCCCGTAGGGCCTCTGCAGGATGTATGGATGCGGCCCTTCTGACGGGCCAAGCAGTAGCTAAAATTGTAAGCAAATAAGCACCTAAAATAATCAGCGAAATCTGCCCCCAAGGCAGGACGAATTCGGCACCTTCATCCTTTAGGAATTTGACGTACAATTGGTAGTGGAATCCAACCCCCACAGCAGCACCATTCAAGATGCCCAGTAGACTAACCCAAGTCAACTCTGTGAGATATCCTGCAATGACCATGCTGCGTTGGAAACCTAGGGCTCTAAGTATCCCCGTTTGATGAGCCCTCTCAGACACATTGCGAATGGTGATTACTCCAAGTCCAGCAATGCCGACTATTAACCCTAAAGCAAGGAATGCTTGGAGAAGACTAAACATTGCAAAAATGATTGATTGTATCTCTTTGAATTGAACTTCTATTGCAAACACAATTGCACCTTCTTCTACTAATTCAAATTGTAATACTTTTGCCACTTCTTCTTGCTCTTCAAGAGTCACTCCAGGTGGTAGTGAGAACCATATTGAGGTGGGGGTTGCCTCAAATCGCTCAACTGCAATTGGTTTTGCTACACTTACCCCACTAGCAAACCAACCACTTTCCTCATTCATGACTGCACCAATAAAGAAAGTTGCATTCACGGCTGGATTGAAAGGGTCCTGGACAATTATTGCATCACCAATGTTTAATCCCATACCTTCGTAAATCACTCCCTGTTCACCTTGATATGATTCAACTGCCATAGTGTAATCTATCACAACAAGTGTATCATTTTCAAGGATAGCCTGCCAAACATCTTCAGCATTATCCCCCAGACTTGGCGCCCAAGAATCTAATGGTAAACCGTTCAAACTCGTGAAATTTGAATCAAAACCGCGTATACTTGTATACGTTGATTTGTTTTCCAGATCTGTTTCACCTTTCTGATAAACCTGAACAGTAGCGGTATGCATCGTTGCAATGGCATCAAAGTCAGAGGATTGCAGTTCACCTAAATCCCATTCACTTGAATTATCTCCGAGGTCAAGGTCTCCAAATGCAACTATTTCCCATTCTCCCCGTGCATCCTCTCCAATATCTCCGAGCCAGTTACCAACAAGTGCGGAATAGCCAGACAACACTACTACTGCAAAAACCACCAAACTGAACATCCCCATGGTCATAGCAGTCCTGAAAGGAGTTGCCAATGGGTAGGCAAGTGCGGTCGGCAATACCGATGAAAGGCGACCTGAGATGCTTGAGCCTGCTTTTGCGAGCGAGCGAGCGATCATTGGTGCTAAACTTGTCAGTAACAACACTCCTGCTCCAACTAAGAATAGACCCAAAATAATGAATGATGCATCTCCTAATTCCCAGTCAGCCCTTATGGGGTCGGTCCAAATTCCCCAACCGAACATAAGTAATCCTAGAATTGTCATGGTCAAGCGAGGTGTGAGAATCGTGCGTGAAATTCTTGTTCCTCTGAATGCGATAGATTCTGGTAATAATTTCGAAAATGCAAAGAAAAGAGGTGGTACTAATCCGAAAAGGAATAGGAAACCAGCCGTTAACCACCACGCATATCGACTACCAGTTTCGGGGTCCCCTATCATGAATGCAAGCACTGCGCAAACTATTGCAGAACCCAACATAAACAGGGAGATGAGTATGGTCCACCACGGAAGAGAACCTTTCATTCTGGTTGGTATATCCCGCATTGCGGCTACAACATTGAGCCTCGAAATGTAAATTGAGGTCGCCATTAGTGTCGTGAAAGTAACTAGGAAACCAATTGAGAAACCACTCAAAAGGCTATGCCATTCCCAAGAAAAGATAATTCCTCGCTGGAAAGTTTGAGAGAGAACACGGTCAAGACCTAACATCAATAATTTGGCTACCCCAATTCCTATGACCGCTCCCACAGCACTCGAAACCAAGCCGATAAGTGTGCCTTCAATGACGAACATCCCTCGCAATTCTCCGCGGTGCATACCCAATGCTCTCAGCATACCCATCTCTGATTTTCTCTCATCAGCGAGCATGACGAAGAGATTCATCACGAGTAAAACACCAGCAAAAATGACGAATGACCCGAAAATTAGGAACAGTGCTGAAAAATTAGCACCAGAATCAGCAGTCGCTTCCCTAATCTCCGATTTTAGAGCGACTGTTTTGATTCCTACAGATTTCGCTGTGGATATCTCATCTGCCCAAGCGGTAATATTCGCTTCTAATTTTGATAAATTATCATTAGAAACCAAGGCAAAACCGCTAACCATCACCATACTGCGGACTTGTTCGTCACGGTTCAGTAGTTGTTGAGCATCCGATATATTGACTACTGCGATTGAAATGTCATCAAGCCCTGGCTGACCAGGTGGTGCTGGTAATTCAGGTACTGTGAAGGTATAATTGAAATCCATCGGCTCAAATATTCCTCTAGCTGCTGCCATCAATCCAACAACTTGAAGAGATTTTGGAGGAGTCAATGCTAATCCATTCGCTGACCACGTTGAAAGATACAGATCTCCAGGCTCTGGATTAGGTATTCCTACGCCGCCTGTCAAGGCGATGGCTACCAAAGGTAAGTTTGAGATTCCATCTACCGAAATCTGATATGGTAATCTGCCTGAAACATTGCCTCCTTGCGAAATCAGAACTCCGTATGGGGATGTGGTGATAGTTTTCTCCCCATCACTCCATGTAGTGCGATTGTCTGAGCCGCTGGCAGGTTGAGTATCTGCTAGTGAAAAGCCACTGCCATTCCAGCGGAAAAGACCTTGTTCTTCAACAACCACAGAAGTGGGTGAAACAGATAGGATTTCACCAGTGGGCAAACCCAGGTCATGGGCCGAAACAGGAGCCCCATCAAATCGTGCTGATGTCAGTTGTAAATCTTGACCGTACACGTCCCAAGCAAGTCCTCCAGAAGTAGTGATTGAACGGCTTGAAGGTGGGTCAACATTCCAATTGCAAGAATTAAATTCTGAATTGATTTCTTGGATAGGTATTTCACAGGTTGAACTAGCGAAAGCACTCTCTAATCTGAGATATAGGAAATCACCCTCAAGTGCGAGGCCGCCATGCTCTAAATTCTGGCTGAAATTAGACAAGTCAATAGTTGCTGAATCCCAAACTATTGCGCCATCGCTATAGGCCTCGCCAAACAGCAGTTCTGCACCCTCTTCGCTGATGCGAAGTGCGACACCAAGGTCAGCCTCGCTAACCACTAAACTAACCAATTCGCCATCTCCTTCTGGCATTGTGATATCTCGAGAATCCTCATCC
>CAUZFJ010000109.1:0-5061 GCA_963579105.1 Candidatus Thalassarchaeaceae archaeon | reverse complement strand
TTCTCGTCTCTGATGTGACCGAGCTACTCCTCGGCGAGGTTGAGTTTTACTTCTACCACCTCTACGTGAATCATTTTTCTTTCGCCTTGAGGTCTTTTTTGAGTCTGAGCCTTGAAGTTGTGATAGTCCTCCAGTCTCTAGGATTCTAGCCATATCTTCCATTGAAAGTGAACCGCCGCTCAGTGCATGTTCCCTAATTGTGTTAATTCGTTTGCGAACCTTCCTACCGCGGCTTTCATCATCCTTGCGAATTCTACTGAAGGATTCAAGACGGCCAACCTCTCGCTTGGTCTGTCGTAATTCAGAACGCTGGCTACGAATTGCCTCAAGCATCTTTTCAATGCGGTTATTGAGGTCTTTCTCTTCTTTTCTGCTTATTTTTGTACCTGATAACCGAGGGTTCTCATCAGCTGCCTTTGCAGCAATTCCACTTGATTCATCTTGTAAACTATCAAGTTTCTTGATGGTGTCTTTTTGTAGTCTAATCAACTCTACGAACTGTTGATGCGCTGTATCTGACTGAACCTTCAGTTTGTGCATTATTTTCAATTCGAAGAAGAACGAAAACTTTTGAGTTTCATTGGCTAGATTGGGTGCTCGGCTAGGGTCCTCACGGATAGTTGTCAAATCACGCCAGGTTCGCTTGAGTAATCTTTCGATAAGGTTCAGCGGCGGTGAAATACGCAAATTGATATCGTCACGAACTGCCTTAGCGTCATTGATTTGTTTATTCCGCGCCCGTAACGCATTCAACAAATCGCGGCGCTCTTTAGAAACACCTCCTGAATTATACAGAGCAGTGCGGAGTACTTGCACGGTTGAAATCAATGATTTTCGTTCACTTTCAAAAGATTCAAGTTGGGATTCCATTGATCTTGCTGAAGATTTATTATCGCTGAGCATATCTTCAATTTCATGAGTTTCAAGTTCTCTCAAATCTTCAAAGAAATCTTTGCGATTTGATTTTTTACCCTTCTTACTTCTCTTGGACTTGTGTTTCTTGTCATCATGAGATTCTTTCTTAGGCTTGGAATTAGATTTTTGACTCATTCTTCCTCACCGCCACGTTTCTCAACAACAGGTCTTTGGGGCATGCTTGATGGTTTTCCTTCTGAAACCATTCGACTCGCTGCCATCAAATCCCCAGTCCCATCCTTTAGGTCTTCAAATCCATGTTCAATTCTGTGATTCCAGTAACCGACTATATCGTCAACTGATGATAGAAGTGATTTTGAGCGGTTTAGTTGACTTTGTGCTTCACGTTGTATTTCCTTATGTTCAGCATACTTTGTGTGATGCTCACCACTTACCTCTGCCAAACCTACAAGTTTTTCGTGCGCTGCATCGGCATCTTCGAGTAATTGTCGATGATTTTCCCAACCCTCTCGATATTCTTTCAATTCAGGGTTGGAATCTAGCCTTTTTGCGACCCATTCTTCGTGAGAACGGGTAAGTTCTCGCATTTGCCGTAGTAATTTTCTTTCACTATTCAAATCAAGAGCAGAGGTCTCAACTTTCTCATCAATTTCTGCCAACTTTTGGGCGAGTTTTTCCTTTGCCCAGCCTGGGTTTGGATTTTTGAGTTTCTTCTCTTCTATCAAAGTTTCACGAAGGCTGGTAAGTTTCTTGCGTAGTTTTTTTGCCTCCGATTGCAGAGAATCTCTCTTTTCTTTCAAATTTGAAACTTCATCGGTTGCTTTATCCCTTTCTTTCAGGGCTGTTTCTACGAGCGGGTTCAGTTGGTCAAGTTCTTGTTTTCTGTCGCGCACAATATTTGGAAGAGTATCCCCCAATTCGTGGCGGCGGGCGATTATCGCTTGTGCCACTTCCTCTGGAGTCATGGCAAGTAGTGTATTGACATCCATAGGCAAGCCGCCCACTCAACTATCTCTCATAAAGGTGAGGTTTTGCTATCCGTAGGATAGTAAAGGTCATTCAACCGTCTTGGCGCAGGCATTGACGATGAGGGCCTCCCATGTCCGCCAGACCTTCGCAAGTATGTGTGTTCTGTTTCTCGTGATTCCCCTTCTTTCTGTGGTTTCCGCCACTGGCTCAGGATTATTATTAGACACAACAACTCTCGTTGTAGTTGGCAATTTAGAAGAAGGGGCAGGTGATGTGAATATTTCCATTGATGTCAAATCTCACGATGTTTCCTCCTTAGGGGCAATAAACATGACACTGATTGAAGGAGAGAGCACAATTATCGCTAGTGATAATGTTTCACTAAATCTCACATCTGATGAAATAACTACAATTCAATTCAATATTTCACAACTTGCTATTGGCCAGTACACTCTGAATTTACAACTTTTTGGTGAGGTCGGAACTCCATTTGCTAACCACACAGACCTAATCAGTCAATTTGTCAAGAGATTAGCGCCGGCTAATCCACAAGTCAGCCAGACTAGTCAATGGCAGATTATTCCAGTTAACCCAAGCACTGGTGAAGCGAGCGGAAATTCCTCATTTAGAGATGGGGATATTGGTTGGGCAGAAGTTCCAATAAGCAACTCAGGTGAGGTTGATTTCAATGGTAGCATAGGATTTGCTATTGATAATGAGGTTTATCTTTATCAAAATCTGACCATACCTCCTCAATCTTCAACATCGGTCAATTTTTCAATTCCGCAAATATTTGAGAGTAATTTGACATCGCTGAAAGTAAATTTGTCTGGCCAAGTTACGACCCACGAAATGTCCGTTGGCCCACCTCCATTAGCAAGATTAGAAATTATTGCAAACGTTGATAATTCAACACCTTCCTTAGGTCAGCAGGTTATTTGGACAGTGAACTTGAGTAACTCAGGTGAGTTGTCATGGATAGGAGAACTACGATGCACATTTTCCAATTCGGTGGTTTTTAGTGAATCTTTCTTTGTAAATCAGGCTGAGGGCCAATCCCGTCAATTTTCACTTTCGGTACGGCCGGGGGCATTGGATTGCTCAGTGGTTACTACTGCGCGACTTCACGATGATTCAGTAAGCAGTTTTTCCCACACTTACGATATGGACGCTGCACACTTCTCAACTGCGGGTAGTGCGGGTTTGGCTATTGTTGGAACTAATTTCCATGTCGGTGATGACTTACAAGCAACACTAATCGCTCACAACGGCGGGGATTTCCAAGGTAATGCCCGGCTGTCCATAAGTGATTCATCAAGTTCTTCAGAAGGATTGGCAAGACAATTTTCGGTCGGCAATAGTTTGCAATTAGATGTAAGGCACACACTTCAAGGAAGTGCTGGAAGTCGTGTTTTGTCTTGGTCAGTTATCAGTGAAGATGGTTTGGTTGATGAGAATCTTTCGGGGCAGGTTGAGGTTCAAGTGGCTCCTTCACAACAATTGCATGGCGAATTAACATCTGTAGATTGGACTACTTCTGATGGCTTGGTCGCTGAAATTCACTTACAATTGTCCGAAGGTCGTTCCCGTACTGTCAGAGTTCAGGTTGGTCACTCTAATGGAGATGATTCTGTAACGGTGATAGATACTGACGTTGTATTGGCGCCTGGTCAACGTTCTCTTAACTTTGATTTGGGTGAACCTCAACAGGCTGACGAGGTTTGGCTTTCTTTGGAGGTTAGTAATTGGATGCCAGCTCAGTTATCACAGATGAATGCCACACGTTCAGCGAGTAAACCAGATGTTCAACCCAGTGCAATTTTAGGCATATCAAAACCGGCTGTACCGGTTAATGGTGAGTCTGCGACCATTGCCTACACCCTGTCAAATGCTGGCAGTGACAATATCGCAGGCGGTGTACTTGTGCTCAAAGTTTCTTCAACGAATGAAATTCTTTGGCAAGCCTCAGCACCATTAGTAGAGGCGGGAGATAGCGAATCAGGTGAGATTAGTATTGATGAATGGCCAGAAGGGGCAACTATCGGGTTACACCTCGAATGGCGAAGTGGTGTAAGCCAAACAATAACTACGAAATCATATCCATCCAAAGCACCAACGATTTCTGACTCATTTGCTATTCCTTGGGCTGCCATCATTTATGGGGCAATAGCCGGAATAGTCATCTCTGCGGTTGCTCGATTCGTATTTGTGTGGCAAGGGGAAGATCCAGATGAAAAGAAACAACTTCGCTCACAAAGGCGGGATTCTAGGGTCAAGGCCAAAGAAGACGCGAAAAAGGTTAGAAAGGAGAGGCTGAATCCTACTGGTAAACAGGAGGTTGCTTGCCCATCGTGTAGTATGACGTTACGGGTGCCGAACGATTATGATGGCAAGGCACGGTGCCCAGCGTGCACACATGTGTTCCCAGTGTCTCCGGTTGAAATTTCACAACCAGAGCAAGAAAAGATATCCAAAGAAGATGACGATATTGAGCAAGTGGTAGATTCAGAAAACACACAAACATCTAGCCGTGAATTGAAGAAGGAAAGTGCCACAGTTTCTACACGAACTGCTGTAAAACCTCCACAAGTAGAGAAAAAGGAAGGTGCAACACTTTCTACACGAACTGCTGCAAAACCTCTACAAGTAGAGAAAAAGAAAAGTAAACCATCAACAGCATCAACTTCAATGTCATCAATTTCAACGGGTGATGAAATACGCTGTCCATCCTGCGGACAGAGATTGAAAGTGCCTTATGACAGGCGACCAATTACAGCAAAGTGTCCGCGATGCCAATCAAAATTCATGGCTGAAAAACAATGAGGTCAGAATATGTCAATCCCAATTCAAGAAGATCAGGAGATGTATCTCAAGAAACTATTTGAAATTCATTTAATAGATAGTAGTGAGCCAATTCGAACTAGCCGAATTGCGGATGAAATGAAGGTATCAGCACCAAGTGCAAGTGAGATGCTGAAACGGCTTGGGCGCAAGGGATTCGTTGACTATGTGCCATACAAAGGTGTAACATTAACTCTACAAGGTATTGATGCTGCCAGCCGCGTCAAGCGAAGAGAAGCATTAATGGAGGTGTTTCTGATTCAGATGTTGGATTTTAGAGGGGATGTAAAAGATGTCGCTTGTCGCCTAGAACATGCTTTGACGGATGATTTAGAATCTGCTATAGACCGATTGCTTGGATATCCTAGTCACACA
>CAUZFJ010000108.1:0-5097 GCA_963579105.1 Candidatus Thalassarchaeaceae archaeon | reverse complement strand
ACCAAACTCTGCTCCAGAATTGGTAAGGTTCACATTGTCAAGGAACATTCCTGGCCTTTGGACTGTTGAGTTGACGTCTGTCCAAACGACGAAACGGAAGCGAACATTGCTAGCATTAGCAATTCCGGGATAGTTATCGAGGTTGAATTTTCCCTGTTGCCATCCGGTTGCATTAGGTGAAGCCCACACTTCAAAATTTGAACCACCGCTACCGTTTGGAGATGGTGCTGCAGAATTAATACGGTTATTGTAGCCCCCTACAGGGGTGATATAATCCCAATTTGCACCACCATCAATACTCACCTCAACCCACGCACCATCAGCATTCCCATTAACTTCGCTCGGTGTATACATATGTTGCCAATATGAAAAAGTAAGATTAAAATTATTGATTACATTTGGTACATAAAAATCTGGAGATTCCATCCAACTGTGAACTCCGTTTGGAAGTGCTTGGTCGTCGGAAGTAGCGATGATGTAACGTCCTGTCACCCCTCCAATTGGAATCAAGCCACCACTGGATTCACGTCCTGAACCATTGATTGGCCCTGCAATTCCCAACATATCGCTTATTTCCCAAACGCCTGGTGTACCACCATATTGCCAGTTTTGAACTATGCGCTTCAGGGTTTCAAAGTCATTAATTCTGCCAACCGAATGGTTTGCATCAAGACTCAGTGCACCATCAAAGAAGTCTGCTGTGGTTGAATTCCAAAGACCCCAACTAAAGTTGAGTTTGCCATTAGCATTCTCAACCCACTCAACACCGGTACCAAGGTCGGTCATACCATCCTCGCTGACCTCTAGCCAAGCATCAAGCACTTCTTCACCTTGGGGGACTTGGAAACCAGTAACAGTAACATTACCACCACCTAGGGGAGTTGAGACAACACTTGGACCAACCCACATAGTTTGGCTAGCGGAGACTAGGCCTGCCATTGGCATGATGATGAGTAATAGGGCAAGAAGACTGGCTCTCCTTCTATCTGAATTCCCCGCCATGGCTCAGCCTCTGCACATAATTGGGTGTGCTCACTTCGTTTGAACTCTCCCCAACCTTGACTGAGTTGTCGAAATTATGGGATGATTTTGAGTGAAGCATTCTTAGGATGCCTTCTAGCAGTGGAAAATCGGGCGAGTTGTAATGAGTGGCGAGGGGGCTGAAGTTACGCGAGTTAGCTCAGCACAATTGCAAGCAATTGAGAACCAATTATTCAGTTTGGTTCGCCAACAAGCCAAACAAAATCACCCGATTGAACTGCCTCGCCCTGATTTTTGGCCCCAAGTATCTACTTTGCTTGCAAACATCGATACTGAACTGGCAGAAGTTGGCAAATCTGAAGGGTGGAGTGTGAAAGCACAAAACCTCAGTCGACGGCAAGGTAATGTCAGAAGAGCTGTTGCAGATCTAACTCAACACAGGTTGACTGCATTCGTTAGACATGCATCTACGAATAATCTAGCATCAGCCCCTTATGGGGATGTCCTAGGAGAAACAAAGAGCGCACTATCTCGACTTGACTGGCAGAGACATGACGCCGCGGAAAGGGCGTTTTACGATGGTTTGAATGAATTAATTGAGAAGTACAAGCACCATGTTTCATGGAATGTCCTGCAAAAAGGATTGGTCGGGGAAACCGAGCAAGCCCCTATCGTTGAGCGAGGCACAGTACAGTTGGACTCGTTTGTCCAGGATGAAGGAGGGATTACAGGACAAGGGCCGCCTAAGGTAGTGGTCAAAAAAGTTGAATCCGAACCATATGAAGACCCTGACGATGATGAAGAACAGAGAATCGCCAAAATGAGTGCTTACCCAACCTCAGGGATGGTAAAGCCAGGCATCACAAGTTCGGACGAATCAGATTCTGACGAAGGTGAATCGCTTGAAGGAAGTGGGGATTCAACTAGTGCGACTAGTGAATCAACAGGCGCTGCTGAAAGAATGATCCGTATCAAGATGTTAACTGACTTACCAACGGCAATTATGGATACTGATGGCAACAAATTAGAACTGATGCAAGGTGATGTTGAGTTTTGCGAAGCTGACTTTGCGACTGGATTGATTGCAGCAGGATTCGCAGAAGATGCATCTATTGCTTAAGATGAATCTAGTTGATATTACGCAGAGTAATTTCAATAGTCACGGTGTCTGGAATTTCTAAACCGTGAACAACTCGGGCAAGAACTGCTTCATCCTTGGTTGAGTTAATTTCTAATTCAATCAAACGCTTGTGAACTCGCATCTCCCAGTGGTCCCAGGTTTCGCAACCTTCACCATCAGGGGCTTTGCGACATGGAACTACCAAACGGCGGGTTGGAAGAGGTATTGGGCCTCTCATTGCCACGCCGGTTTGTTCTGAAATTTGCTTGATACCATTACACAAACTATCAACATCAACATGGTTCATACCAGTGACTTTGATTGCTGTGATGCTTGCCATGAAGAAACCGACCTGTGAAACTAATTCTCAGTGCTCTCCATTAGTTAGACAATCACTTCTTCTCTATCTTCATGCACACGCCAGCAGCCACGGTCTTACCCATGTCACGAATAGCGAAGCGAGATAGTTCAGGGAATACTGATGCTTCCTCGATTGCCATTGGCTTGGTTGGTGCGAAACGTACTAGACAAGCATCGCCAGTTACTAAGAAGTCTGGGTTAGCAGTCTTCTGGCCTTTGCTGGTCTTCTCAAGAAGTTCAACGAAGCGGACAGCCACTTGTGCGGTGTGAGCGTGGAACACAGGTGTGTATCCAGCGCCAATTGCCTTTGGGATGTCCATCAACTGGATTTGACCAACGAAGGTCTCATCGTGGCGTACGTATGAAGGTGGGTTGTCTGTGTATCCTGCAACGTCACCACGGCGGATGTCGGTTGCTGAAAGCCCACGAACGTTGAATCCAACGTTATCACCAGGCATTGCCTTGTCAACAACTGTGTGGTGCATCTCGATTGACTTTACTTCAGCACTCTTCTCTGAAGGGTTGAACTGAACTGTCTTTCCAGCGTTTAGAGTACCGGTCTCAATCTTTCCGACTGGGACTGTTCCTATACCGCCGATCTTGTAAACATCTTGAATTGGCAAGCGCAGAGGCTTATCAATTGGCTTTGGTGGCATCTTCACTGAATCAATAGCTTCGAACAGAGTAGGACCACTGTACCAAGGAGTCTTGTCACTCTTGTTGTAAACGTTATCTCCTTCAATAGCACTGCATGGGATGAAAGGTATATCGTCAGGCTTGAAACCTGCCATTCTTAGCAAGTCTTTGACTTCCTGAACAACTTTGTTGTACTTATCTTCTGACCAATCAACACTAGAAATATCCATCTTGTTGACGTTGACGATAAGTTCCTTGACACCAAGAACCTTAGCCAAGAAAGCGTGTTCCTTGGTCTGTGCGTTAACACCATCGTTAGCAGCAACATTCAGAACTGCAGCGTCTGCTTGACTTGTACCGGTAATCATGTTCTTGACGAAATCACGGTGACCAGGTGCGTCAATGACTGTGAAGTAATAGTTAGGTGTGTAGAATTCTTTGTGTGCAACGTCAATGGTAATACCACGTTCGCGCTCTTCTTTCAATCCATCCATAACGTAAGCGAAACCGAATCCCGCCTTTCCACGCTCTACTGCTTCCTTCTCGAACTTCTCAATTTCGTGAGCTTCAATATGCCCAGTATCTAGCATCAAACGACCTACTGTGGTCGATTTTCCGTGGTCAACGTGACCTATGAAAATGATGTTCAGGTGATCCTTGCTCTTATCTTCCCATTGTGAACCCATGGCATATACACTCCTTTGAGTGACCCGCCGACAGACCATCCCTATTTGAACCAGTCGCAGATTAACAGTTCTTTGAATGGGGCTCTAAACGGGCCACTGAGATGTGAATAACCTCATTTATATTTGAGAATTATCTGGACTTCAATAATTTCCGCATTCTGCTGCTTGGTATTGAACACTTCAACCATCCAAGTTCCGTCAAAATGAGTTCGGAAATCGCCAGTACTAGATGTCATAGTCAAACAGTAGTTATCTTCAGAACAATCTGAATCGGTTTGTTGTTCATCTGAATTACTGCTGCTATTGCGAACCTCTTCATCAGTTTCGTTATAGAAATAGAGGTCCATTCTATTGTCTTGAGTACAGAGCGGCCCGCAACCGGAACCGGAGTCCTCCTTAGGATATACAAGTCTAGTCTTGAACTGGTTCAATTTGTGAGAGTTCTCAAAATCATATGTTAGTGGAGCAGTGAACTCTTGGCGCGGGTTATCAGCAGTATTGTTACGACCAATCTCTAAATCGCTCCAAATTGCACGTGCATTAACGTAAACCCAAGTCTCCTCAGTTGAGACCATTCCTTGGTCATCTGTGACTGTCAGGCGTACTTTCCATTCACCTGGTGGTGTGGCCCAAGAATAGGTTTCTCCATCAGCATCATCATCGTTGGTCTTGTCACCATCTCCATCAGTATCAATGTAGATGTTGAGGTCCCACTTCCAAGAAACTAACCAAGATTCTGAGCCTCCAGCTTCGCTTTCACTCGCATCAAGGATTAGGGTTGTTGAAGGGTCCCAATCCCTTTCCCCTTCATCCATTGCGTCATCACAAATCCAAACGAGGATGTAGGTGCCTGAACTAGATGCGGGTCCGTCATCACAATCGTCATCCTTTGTTGTAATGATTTCTGCGATTGGAACTGCAGCATCCTCTGAAAGAATTGTTAGGGTCATAGTATCCTCTGTTTCAAACTCTCCATCTGAGACTGATAACTTGACAATATAATCTCCTTCTCCACTATAGGTGTGGGATGTTGTGTCACCCGTAGCCGTATTAGTGTCACCAAAATTCCACGAATATGTCAAATCATCACTATCTGGGTCTGAAGATGCTGTTGCATCAAAATGAAGTAACATCCCTGCCTTCAAGGTGCCACTTTCTTGTAATGAAAAGGATGCTGATGGTGCGGAATTAGAACTGAATGACTCTAAACAACCCGGGAAGATTGCTGCTGCAAGCAATGTCAAAATGAGAAGCATTGAACTAACGTTGTGTCTCTTCATCATACTATACCGAGTGGCGGCCTGTCATCAACCA
>CAUZFJ010000107.1:0-5107 GCA_963579105.1 Candidatus Thalassarchaeaceae archaeon | reverse complement strand
AATGATGAAGGTAGTGTTGATTATGTCAAGGCCATGGAATCTCTACGCAATGTCACTGGTACTATGGAAAACCTACCTGAATAGATGGTTTATTTGTTATTCGCCAACCTGTTGTTTAACCCAATCATAATATTTGGGACTTGTTTCTTCAAGTCTGTGAACTATTTGTGGTACATCATAGGGGTGGCTCTCAACTAGTGTTGAAATTAATGATTCTTGACGCTTTGTGGTAGTTTTGATAGTTAAACGCCATTCATCCTCAGACACGATTTCACCTTGCCACGAATATGTTGAATTGATTTTTTCACTTTGTACACAAGCCGCTAATTGCTGAGAAATTAATTTCTTTTTTAACTCCGTTATTTGTTCCATAGTCCACTCAATTGGCAAAGTGGTGCTAACTACTACGATACTAACCATCAATAATTAGCGGGAAGTAGGTAGTGCATCAATCTACGCAATATGAAAAGAGGAATCAGGCGAACCATTGAAGGCCGATGTGCCGGCGTAGGTTGTAAGGGTGAAAGGATGAACGCTTCATGGACGGAGCCAATCAACACCGGAGAGGTGCCAAATGATGGTTCGGCATTCGATGTAATCGTTGTAGGAGGAGGTCCGGCTGGCTCTTCTGCCGCTTCATTCGCGGCGATGAAAGGTTACAAGGTACTTCTATTGGAGAAGGCGGTATATCCGCGCGACAAAACTTGTGGTGATGCCGTGGGTGGCTCATCGATGAGGATAGTCACGGAACTTGGTGTCCGCCCAATGATAGAAGCCACACCATTGTTTCGTGTTGATTCAATTGTCTTCTCGGGACCAGGAGAAAATACAGAGGTCCGAATCAATCTACCATCTGATCAAGTGAAAGAAGGTACTGCGGGCTACTCACTACCTCGATTGCAATTCGACTACATGATGTTCAAGCGAGCAACTGAACTAGTCTTGGAAAATGGGGGTTCTGTCATCCAAGATTTTGCTGTGAAAGAAATTCATATCGAAGGAGAAGGTGATTCTCAAATCATTACTGGTGTGAGTGGTACAGTTGGTGGGAGAAAGAGTGGAAACGATGTTTCAACATTCAGGGCAGCGGTGATAGTGGGTGCTGGTGGATTCAACTGCCCCATTGCTAAGGCCGTGACTGAAACATGTCATGACGAACCGATGCGTGATGATGCCCATTACATCGCTGCATACAGGGAATATTGGGAGATGGATGTGGGTTCAGATATTGGACCTATTGAGATTCATTTCCTTGGTGGAAAACTCTGTAATGGGTACTTTTGGATTTTCCCTGTTTCAGGTGGCAACCCTGAGGAAGGGCGCCCACCAATATGCAATGTAGGCTGTGGCCTTCTCATCAGTGATATGCAAAAGATGGATACTAAACTGCGCGAATTACAGTCTTGGGTAATTAATGAACATCCTAAATTCGTGGATAGATTTGCTAACTGGAAAATGATTGAGGGTAGTGGCAAAGGGGCCTTGATCCCATGTGGTTCCCCTCGGAAGAACGCGCCGAGTTACCAGCCTAGGAGATTCGCTATGGCTAGCGCTGCTTGTGTTGGAGATGCCGCTAGTTGGGTTGACCCATTTTCTGGAGAAGGCATGCACCAAGCTCTTCTTTCAGGAAAAGTATTGGCAAATTATATGGAAGGGAAAAGTGGTGAAGTAGTGTTCACAAAGGATGCGGCCCATGAATATCAGTTGGATATGTGGAGGCGTTTGGGGCCGGTTTTGACAAACAGTTTGAATCTGCAGAAATTGGTTAGAAGAAAGTGGTTGTTGAATTTGTTGCTGAAGAGGGCGGCTCGCGACAATAAGCGAGGCAAAGCAATTCGGAATCAATTGGAATTGGCATGTTCAACAAAATCTGGTCAAGAAGATATGGCTAGCACTTGGCAGATGATGAAGATGATTTTCTTCTAAGGTGGGAACATGGATCGTTCTCTAGATGGAATTAAGATTGTTTTCCTTGACCTTGATGGAACAATCTATCTCGGTGACGAATTAATCCCTAGTGCTATCGACTTTCTAAATCGATGTGAAGAAAAAGGTATTCAGCGCTTCTTTCTGTCAAATAATTCCTCAAAATCAGTTACTGAATATTTGGAAAAACTGCGTGGACTTGGAATCCCTGCAGAAGCAAACGATGTGTTACTCTCAACTCACGACTTGCTCTCTTGGTTAGGAAAAGAAGGAGTTACTGAAACCTTCCTCGTTGGTACCGATGGGATGTGTTCGATGCTTGAAGAGGTCGGGATTTCAACACAGAGTAAAAAACCTCAATACGTAGTACTGGGCTATGACACTCAAATTAATTATGAAAAATTGGCAACAGCATCAATTCACCTTCACAATGGGGTGCCATTAGTGGCATCACACCCTGATATGGTCTGCCCCTCGCCTGACGGGGGGCTACCAGATGTTGGCGCTTATCTCGCTCTTTTCAAATCCACAACAGGGGTTGAACCAACCCATATTTGTGGAAAACCAAATGCTGGAATGATTACTCATAAAATTGAAGAATTAGGGTTACAACCTTCTGAATGTGCAATGGTTGGTGACCGCCTTTACACCGATATGGAAATGGCGGCAAGAGCAGGTGTAGTTGGTGTTCTCGTGCTTTCAGGTGAGGCTACTCTTGATGATTTAGAAGCAGCACAACAAACCCCAGATGTTGTTGTGAATTCTGTTGCTGAATTGCTCTAGCCTCTGTGGCGTTGGGTTTTCATGCTGCAAGGCTTGCGCAGGACAATGGAAGCAGTTGTGTTGGTCACTGGCGCTAGTGGTTACATTGGTAGCCACATCGTTGCTAATTTACTTGCTAGGGGCCGAAACGTACGTGCGGCACTAAGGGCACCGGATGACCCTGAAAGGGTGGACCATTTACTGGCTCTTCCTGTTAGTGATGGTGGTTCACTAGACGTTGTCAAGATGGATCTTTTTGATGCTGATGAAGTAAATGCTGCGGTCGCTGGTTGCAGTGATGTGATACACGCTGCTGCTGCTCTTTATGTCGGCAAATCTGACCCGCAAAAAGATGTGATAGACCCATCATTAATTGGTACTCAAAATATCTGTGATGCAATTGATGCAACAGATTCCGTGAAACGACTTGTTCATACATCATCTACTGCTGCTATCAGGCCTACGAAATATGAAAATGGAACTTGTTTTACATCTGAATCTTGGGCTGATGATGCGACTGTTGAGAATAATGCATATGGATTAGCCAAGGCTGGTGCTGAAAAGTTAGTACGAGAATGGCACACAAACAAAGAAAAAAATACGCGTCCTCGGCTTGTCACAATTCATCCCTGTGTTGTATTTGGTCCTCCATTATCAAAGCGTCATTTGGGTGGGAGCCTTTCCTACATTGAAGCGCTATATAAGCGCACGATGCCAAAATCGCTTCCAGTTCATATCAACATTGTAGATGTTCGAGATGTTGCTGAATCTCACGTTCGAGCACTGACTGAAGGAGAACCTTGTGGTAGGTATTTGGTAATTGGTGGCGACATGTGGATGAGGGATGTGGCTGATATTTTGCGAACTACTTACCCAGAGAGAAAATGGCCAAAGGGAGTTCTTCCTTACTCAATCTGCTTGATTGCGGCTATATTTCACCCAAAAATAAGTGTGAAATGGGCTAGGGAGTCGTTACGGCGGCATTGCACATTTGATGCCACGCCGGCAAAACAAGAGTTGTCAATGGTGTTCCGACCAATAAATGAATCAATAATTGACTCAATCCCGCCGATTATTGACAATAACTGGGCATGAGGAAACTTTGAGGGATGCCGCCCTTCCCACTCGCTTGATGCAACCTAGTGAAGTATGGGGTGAGCGGTGGAATTCAAACCCTAATCCATTGGCTAGACGCTGGATGGAAACGGTGGTTGACAAACAAAGTATGGTGGTATTAGCCGCTGACCGCTACACAATGGCGGGCCTAACTGAATTGCTTGAGGATGTCAGCCCTCATGTGGCGGCACTCAAAACTCATGTTGATTTGGTAGAAGATTGGACAGCTGAAAGTTGGGCTAAATTTTGTGACAAGGCTAAAGACGCTGATATGCTAATATTTGAAGATAGGAAACATGGTGATATTGGTAAAATCGCTCGTGACCAAATGGGTGGGGTGTATGACTCTCGCTCTTGGGCTGACTTGATGACTGCTCACTTAATCTCTGGGCCATCTGTGTTGGATGGTATGGCTGAAGGGTGGTCAAATGTTGGACGGCATGGCGGAGTTCTTTTACTCGCTCAAATGAGTAGTGCTGGCAATCTTTTAGAGATTCCTGGATATACAGATGCTGTTGTTGAGGCTGGAAAAGAGCATCCTGCTTGCTTTGGTTTCATCGGCAATGGATCACGGGCAAATGAGTTGGTAGAATTACGTAATAAAGTTGGTGAAGTAAAGATGATTTGGACACCTGGTGTTAATCTAGTAACTGGGGATGCTGAACTTGGTCAGCGATATGGTGACCCAACAGAAGCGGTTCTAGCGGGTTCGGATGGAATCATAGTAGGAAGTGGGATTCATCGCTCCGATAATCCAACTGAGGCGGCGAAATCGTATGCTGATGTTTCTTGGAATGCGTTACTTCAACGCAGTGGTCTTTGAAGCGGAAGATTGACAGGAGCCTATGCTTCACCAATTCTCATGGGGGAGGGTGATATTGTGCTGTGGATGGTTGCCGCTGCTATCACTGTTGGTCTCATTTTAGTGGCTGGTTGGCAAGTTTGGATTCATAGCCAATTAGACGCGCGTATTGCCGCTTGTGACCCTGGATTACTGAGTAGTGTATCACATAAAGTCGAAACTTCAACTGATGCCCCTGTTGGTTCCGTTGTAATGCCCTATGTTCCAGTCCAATTAGTTCCACTCAACGTACTGAATAAGCCCGCAGGAACTCAGCAAGCACAACTTGAATCGCCTCAACAACCGTTGTTGAATGAACCTAAGTTCTGACTACAATGGGATATATTCCATAGTATACAACCCGTAACCAATCGCTCCAGCAGAGCCAAAGAACAACAATATTGCAACTATCAACAATCCTTTTCCCTTCTTCTTTCGTTTAGGTGGGGGGCCTAATGCCGG
>CAUZFJ010000106.1:0-5109 GCA_963579105.1 Candidatus Thalassarchaeaceae archaeon | reverse complement strand
TGGTGTTCTTCCTGATGAACTAGTGAATCGTGTAGTGTGTGGTGATTCTAGAAACATGAGAAATGTGCCTGACAATTCGGTTCATTTGATGGTTACTTCACCACCGTATAATGCCTCTAAAACCTACGATGCAGACCTTGCTCTTAGTGAGTATCTTGAACTATTGAGAGGGGTATTTGATGAATGCTACCGAGTACTAGTGCCTGGAGGGCGAGCTTGCATAAATGTAGCCAATTTGGGTAGGAAACCGTATATTCCTCTATCATCTTTCATCAATCAGATAATGATTGAAATTGGGTTTTTGCCACGCGGCGAAATCATTTGGAACAAGGCGGCTAGCGCCGGCGTTTCATGCGCATGGGGTTCATGGAAATCAGCTTCTAATCCCACATTGAGAGATGTTCACGAATATATCTTGGTATTTTCAAAAGGCGAGTTTAAGTTGCCTCGCTCTCGAAGTGAGAAGGATGAGGGTCGGGTGGACACTATTGGAAAAGAGAATTTTATTGAGTTGACAAAGTCAATTTGGACATTCCCAACAGTGAGTGCAAAGCGGGTAGGCCATCCTGCACCTTTCCCAGTAGAATTACCAAGTCGTTGTATAGAACTGTACACTTTTACCGGCGATGTTGTTCTTGATCCATTTGCAGGTTCTGGTTCAACAGGAATCGCTGCAAAGAAAAATAACCGCAAATACCTGCTGTTTGATATCAGTCAAGAATACTGTGATTTGGCACAAAAGCGTATTGCCGATGAATAAATCACCAGTATTGGTTTTTTAATTTCTACAAAAGCAAGCCGGTCATGACATTGATGAGGCTTGAGCCTCCCGGACCATTCATGGATGGGGTGAGGAGCATCCCCATGTTCCGCCGATATTTTGGTGATGCATTCCCTTCAAATTCAAATTTAGCAATTGACTTGTGTAAGCGAGGTGGTGTGTCATCCTCCTCACAACTTGTTCATCTTGGATGTGGACCAGGCACCGTTTCGTCAATCGTATCATCAAAATTTGGATGCACAATTTCCGGAATAGACCCTTCCCCCAATCTCATTGGAATTGGCATTACGGAATGGAAGCGCGAGGCTCTAGAATTTGAGTGTGCGCCGCTTGATAGTTGCCCTCTAACTGACGCTTGGGCAACCCATCTGCTGACTGAATCTCAAATTTCTGTGGCTAGAAATCCTAGTCAAATATTGAAGGAAGCGCATCGCATATTGTCTGATGATGGAAAAATGATGAACTCTGAATTAGTAGTTACAAACCCCACACTTTTAGATGATAATGTGAACCGATTTATAGACACAATTTTTGGTCAAGATGCTGATCGCTCAATGGACGGTTGGGTAAGTCTGATAGAGGCAAATGGATTTGATATAATTGAGGCCCGTGAAGAGCGACAAATAATGCAGTCAAATCGTAAAAAGTTGGGGCGAGCAATGATGGGATTTCGGTTGCTGCAAAGAACGGGCCGACTTTCCTTATCCGAATTAGGATTAGGTGCTTTTGAGGATGATTTTAATGAAGTCGTTAGTTCAACATTAAAGGCCATGGATGATGGACTAATCTCTTATGGCTCATTTATTTCAAAGCGTTCAATACCATAATTTTGGTACATTTAGCAAAACACCCCTAACGGGGTGACAATAAAATGCGAGCGTATTCGTGGAGATATGATGGGCAGTAAGTCGGCACTAGTCGTTGTTGCCGTGACTTTGCTGTCCTTGACACTAGGAATTAGTCATAATTTCGTTGAAACGGAATTAGATTCTAGCCGTCAATTTCAACTAAACTTCGCAGAAAAAACATCACACTCTGATATTTGGGCAACGCCTGCTGGCGGGTCTGGCTCAGACATGGTTTGGGACATGGTCTTGGATTCGTCAGGCAACACATTTGTAACCGGTTCATTCTCAGGTACCGCAACTTTTGGTAATACGATACTCAACTCTATGGGTGGTCTTGATGGATTTGTAGCAAAAATGGATTCTTCAGGAAATTGGGTTTGGGCTTCGCACATTGCTGGCGGTTACGAAGATTGGGGGCTTGGCATTGACGTTGACCCCCAAGGCAATGTGTATGTTACAGGGCCATTCATGGATGCTCAGTCAACCAATAGTCCTTCGGTGACCCTTGGCTCTATCACGCTTTCAGCACATACTCAATCAAATTATGATATTTTCATCACTCAGTTGGATAGCAATGGAAACTTCATCTGGGCTGAAACATCAAAGAAAATCGAAATTTTAGACCAGAATACATGGACTTATGAAGAACAAATGGGACAAGTCATGCCAACAGACATCAAATTTTTCAATAACTCAATTTCAGTTTCAGGCTCCTATACCGGTAAGCTTTGGGCTCACACAGATTCTCAGGGTGAATGGTATTATGAGAGTACCCAAGGCACTTCAGATGTATGGCTTGGTTTCTTAGAATCAAATGGTGCATGGTCATCAACAGCAGCTTGGGGTGGAGATTCCCAATTTGATACGGCGACTGCAATTGCTCCATCCCCAACTGGAAACTACTGGTATATTGCCGGAAATTTCGCTGGTACAGTAGATTTTCCTGGTGGAGCAACCATTTCCTCAAGTGGGGGTTCCCAAGATGTTTGGGTGATGCTTGTTGATGATGGTGGTAGCGTGATATGGACCAATTCAGGTGGTGGAACTGGTCAAGATGTTCTACGCAATTTGGTTGTTGATTCGCAAGACTCAGTTTATGCGGTTGGTGAATTTGATGGTGTGCTGGCAAGCTATGGTAATGACCGCTTAACTGCAAACTCTGGAGGCACAGATGTTTGGGCTGGGAAAATTGACGTTGGAGGGTCTTGGGCTTGGGCCAAGAAAGGTGGCGGTTCATCAGACGATATGGGATTCTCAATTGCGCTTTCAACAGATGAAACTGCTGTGTTTACTGCTGGGCAAATTGCTGGGATGACGACTTTTGAGAATTCTGCAACAACTAGGATGGCAAACACAAGCGGCGCTTCTGATGCTTTCGTAGCGGTTTCCTCAGCAGCGACTGGTGAGTGGGAAGATGTCTTTGTCGCTGGTGGACCTAGTGGTGGCGACCGCGCATGGGCAATTGCAGTTGATTCACAAAATGTGACTATTACTGCTGGTAGATTCAAAGGAACAGCAAGTGGGCCGGCAGAATTTGGTTCAGATGACATTGTTAGTGCCGGTGATTTTGATGTCTTTGTTTGGAAAGGACTCATCGAAGATGATGACGATGACCGAGTTGCTAACGAGGACGATGATTGCCCGACAGTTTGGGGTAATGCAACCGTTTCCCCTTACATTGGTTGCCCGGATGCAGATGGTGATGGTTACGCCGATGTTGATGATTCACATCCTTCCGAGCCAACTCAATGGCGGGACCAAGATGGCGATGGATATGGTGACAATCCTGATGGATTTGCTGCTGATAACTGCACTACAATTCATGGGACTTCAACAATTGATCTTCTAGGCTGTGTAGATAGTGATAGTGATGGCTGGTCTAATGTTAGAGATGCCTTCCCAACTGAACCAACTCAATGGAATGACAGTGATGGCGACCAATTCGGCGATAATTGGGATGATGAGGCATTGACGCCAACATACCAAAGTCTTGGTTTTGGAGGATATGTGTTTGGAGCAGTCAATATGGATTATTGTCCAACACTTCCGGGGGTAGACACATTTGACAACCCAGGTTGTCCTGATACCGATGGTGATGGTTGGTCAGATGTGACTGATGATTTCATCAACAATCCAACTCAACATCTAGATACAGATGGAGATGGTTGGGGGGATAACCATTCTGCAGGTTCAACTCAAAGCGATTACTTGCCATTTGACGAAACTCAATATCAAGACCAAGATGGTGATGGCTGGGGTGATGATCAAGATGGAAACAATCCCGATACATTCCCACTGGATGAAACTCAACAAACTGACGAGGATGAGGATGGTTATGGCGATAATTTGAGTGGAAACAACGGTGATTCCTGCCCTGAGGTGTGGGGTGATTCTTGGCGGGACCGGCTTGGATGTCCTGATGTTGATGGCGATGCTACTTCGGATGAGGGTGATGCATTTCCCTCAGATTGGTCACAGTGGTCAGACAGTGATATGGATGGTCAGGGAGATAATTGGGCCAATCCACATTGGAATGAATCCCGCAAACCACACTGGCCAGGAGAGTTCATCCCCGGAGGTACAAACTCAGACAAACACCCACTTGATTGGGATGCTGATGGCTGGGAAGATGAGAATGCGACAAATGGTGCAGAACCATGGGACGATTGTCCTGAAGAGGCTGGTGATTCATGGCAAGACCGATTTGGTTGCTTAGATAGCGATGGAGATGGGTGGTCAGACGATTACGATATTTTCAAGGATGATTCAACCCAATGGCGTGATACTGACCGCGATGGATTTGGCGATGAACCAGGTGGACTGAATGGCGATGACTGCCCTACAATCCGTGGCGACTCTGAACATGACAGACTTGGGTGCCCTGACACTGATACCGATGGTTGGTCAGACCCAATGGACACTCTAGCACCAAATCCATGGAATACATCCCAAGGTGCAGACTTATTCCCTGCTGACCCGGCTAGGTGGAATAAATCACATATGCCAGATGCATCTAATTCTGCAGCACCAGATGGTGGTTTAGCAGCAGGGATTGGCCTTGGTGCTTTGATTGCGATGATGTTTGTAATGGTATTTGTAATCATTATTCTCAAATTCCGGCAGCAAGACGAATATGATGAGTATGAAGATGAAGAAGAAAGTGAAGATGATGGGGATAGAACCAGCAGAGCGGCTGAGATTTCCCGCTCGTGGCAAGAGCATGGAACCGCTCCACCACCACCACCAGAAGGTGCTGACATGGTTATGGCTACTGATGAGCAAGCACCTTTGACAACGAGTTATGTTGCACCACCACCGCCAACAGTGGACAATACTTTGTCAACCAGTGCCCCTGTACAGATTCTTGCCGCTCCCGAACCACCTAGTGAGCCATTGCAAAGCGACGATGAATCAGTGATGGATTCGATGAATACAAATTTGGCGATGTCACTTCTTGAAAGTAGTGATGAATCTGAAGTT
>CAUZFJ010000105.1:0-5182 GCA_963579105.1 Candidatus Thalassarchaeaceae archaeon | reverse complement strand
ATCCATCTGAATCTCCTCTGTACCGATTTCAACACCTCTGTTGAACATTTCTGGAGGCAAATTACCTGCGATATTGCCATTACGTCGGCGGCAGATTTCAGCAGTATCAATTGCTGTTCTCATTGAATTGCCTCTTGCAACTATTTCGACGTCTCGATCACCATCTTGCATTGCTCTCAATACTGCGGCAACATAAGCGTGTACCGGCTTTCTTCCAACATATATGGTTCGCATCTGACCTACCCCTACACATCCCGGAGGGAGGTTCTTGACTTGAAGGAATTGATTGGCCTTCTGAGGTGGGAATTAGTGAAATTGAGTTTGATGCTTAATTCCGGAATCAGCAAACATAGCGGTTATGAAGTAGGGGCTGTTGGGGTCGCCAATACGAGTGTAGTGTAGTGGTTATCACCGAGCGTTGCCAACGCTTGAACCCGAGTTCAAATCTCGGCACTCGTACCTAATAAATAGCTCACAGTAAGCGGTTTTCGACCACAGCAGTCAATTGTTTTAAGTAAGGAAATACGGTATCCTTATTCAGGTTATTCGGGATATTGGAGAGAAAATTAGCGCTGGAAAATTGCTGCTTCACCCTGACCAACACCCACACATAGAGTTGCAAGCCCATTCATTTGCCCATCATGGTTTTCGGACCTTTTGACCATCTCATGAAGTAATGTGACGACAATTCTCGCCCCTGAACAACCGAGTGGATGGCCGAGCGCAACTGCTCCGCCATTGACGTTGACAATTTCTTCGTTAAGCCCAAGTTCATCAATACAGGTTAGCGCCTGAACCGCGAAGGCCTCATTTAATTCTACCAAATGAAGATCTGAAATTCCCATATTTGCTCTATCGAGGGCTTTTCTAGTCGCTGGAATTGGCCCCCACCCCATGGTGCGTGGCTCAACACCTGCAGCGCCACTTGCAATCCAAGTCGCCATCACATCCAATCCGAGTTCGTCTGCCTTTTCAGCACTCATCAAAACTAATGCAGCAGCGCCATCATTGATTCCACTTGAATTAGCAGCAGTCACACTGCCGCCTTTTTTGAAAGCTGGATTTAACTTACCTAACTTTTCCATTGTGCTGGTACGTCTAGGTCTTTCATCGGTATCAACGATAATGGGGTCTCCTTTCCTTTGGGATACCTCAACAGCAACAATTTCATCACTAAACCGCCCAGAATCTATCGCTTCAATAGCCTTGGCGTGGCTTTGAAGAGCAAATCTATCTTGAGATTCACGCGAGGTATTTTTCAAATCAACTGCGGATAATTCTCTCAGGTTTTCCGCGGTCACACCCATCCCATCATTTCCGTAATCCTCTTTCAATTGTGGGTTTGAAAACCTCCACCCAAGAGTAGTGTCCTCGACCGTTGGGCTGCCAATAGCAAAACCCTTCTCAGGTTTTGCCATCACATATGGTGCGCGCGACATTGACTCCACACCTCCTACGACGTAGACATCGCCTTCACCACAGCGAATTGCTCTAGCCGCGGCATTGAGTGCGGTCAAACCAGATGCGCATAATCGATTGAAAGTAACGCCCCCAACAGATGTTGGTAGACCGGCAAGAAGAAGTGCCATTCGGGAGACATTTCTGTTATCTTCGCCGGCTTGATTAGTGCAGCCGAAGTAAACTTCCTCAACTTCATCGCCTTTGATGCCGGCCCGTTCTACTGCCTCTTTGATGACAAGGGCCGCTAAATCATCCGGCCTGATAGTGGCTAAAGCACCACCGTGATTACCTATTGCCGTGCGAACTGCTGAGACTACAACTACGTCGCGCATACACCGTTCTCCTAACACCCCGACAAGCCCCTCACCCTTGAGTAATGCGGATAGGATGGGAGCGCTCAGACTGAAAATTGGATTTTTTTCTAACAATGACAATTAGAATAATTTGCTTGACTCACACACTCCCTATGGGAGTGGGGCACAATTGATATGCCGAGCGCAAGTCGCGAGGCCGATAGCCTATGACTGACTGGCCCGAACTTGAAGCAATGCCGAACAATCTTGTGAACTACGGTGTGACCGATAATGGAATCGCGATAATTGAATTATGTTCTGACTCGGATGGTAACCCTCTAACTGAAGGTAAGACATCGGTGAACACGTACACCCGTTCAATGTGGGAAGATATAGACCAAGCAATTCTGAATGCTCGCTTTGATGACAATGTGACTGTAATTATGATGATTGGACATGGTGAAAAGTTCTTCTCCGCTGGTGCTAGTATCAACTACCTCAATACCTTGACACCTCGTTACAAATACTTCTTCTGCCTGCATGCAAATGAAACATTATCCCGTCTTGAACAAACCCCCAAACTAGTGATTGCCGCCCTAAACGGTCACGCTATTGGTGGCGGTCTTGAAATCGCAATGGCGGCAGATATCCGCATTGGCTTGAAGGATAACGGCAGTGTTGGCTTACCAGAAGTCAGCCTCGGCGTGCTCGCTGGAACCGGCGGCACCGCCCGCTTGTCACGCCTAGTCGGTAAGGCCAAAGCAATGGAAATTATGGTGACTGGTCGTAAGTTCTCATTTGAAGAAGCACAAGAAATGGATCTCGTTCATGATGTATATGACAGCTCAAGCAGTGAAGAATTCCGTTCCGATGTGATGGATTATGCTGGCCAATTCACACTGCCATATGCTGCAGCCAAGGCAATTGGCAATATCAAGCGCAGTGTACAAAGCGGTATGGAGATTCCACTTGAGTACCATTTGGCACTAGAGCGAGAATTGCAGTCCGACCTGTTTCAGAGTAATGATGCAAAGACCGGAATCGCTGCCTATGTAGAGAAGAAGACTCCTCGATTCGAGGGCGCTTAAGCAAGTAATCACAAAGGGAGGAATCAAAGTGGGAGAAACTGAAGTATTAGAAAAATACAAGCCCAACTTTGAGGAATGGATTACCCAATTCAATGAATGGCAGAGTAGAATTGGTTTTGATTCGGCTTGGCTTGGCGACTATCGCTTTGAAATCAAATTTGATTGGGATAGCGCTGGAGATACTATTGAATTCGGTGATTTTGAAGGGATGCCAAAGTGGGATAGACGAATGCAAATCCCTCAGCAAAGCGTACGAGACGCAATTATCAGCATGATTAGCGTTCAAGGTGACACAGAGTTTGGAAGTGTTGAGCAACAATGGCATCTGCTTGATAGTGCACCAACCGAGTACGACAAAAAATCGGCCATGCGCATCATGTGCGAGGAACAACGCCACGGCTGGCAGATGGCTTACGTACTTTGCAACTATTTCGGCGACCAGGGAATCCGTGAAGCGCAAAAATTGCTGGAGCGAAACTCTGCAGCAAATCCAATCCGCGGTGAAACAGATCGTCCTCGTCTATTGGGTTCTTTCAACGAACCAATTGACAACTGGCTTGATTTCTTTTGCTTCACTCACTTCATTGACCGAGACGGCAAGTTCCAACTAAAAATGTTGAGCACCTCTTCATTCAAACCTCTTGCAGCAAGCATGGGTCCAATGCTAAAGGAAGAATCATTTCACCTTGGCACGGGTGCCAATGGCTTGCGGAGAATCGTCAAGCAGGGAGTAATTCCTGTAGCACTGTTACAGAAATACATGAACAAATGGGTTTCAACAGGATTAGACTTGTTTGGGGTTGATGAATCAACCTCAGCACAATGGGCTTATGTTTACGGAATCAAAGGCAGATATGATGAGCGAGAGGCGGGCATCCCTGCCGACCGTGAACACCTAAATGAAGAAAGTCGAATGCACTACTTTGACGAACTCGCCAAGGAGATGGAGCGAATTAACAAAGGTCGCCATGAAGGCCAACCTGAATTATTCATTCCATCCGATAACTTCAACCGCAGTGTCGGTAAGTTTGTTGATATCAAAACTGATGTTCACGGTGAACCATTTGAAGGAGACGAAGAGGCATGGACACAATACCTACATGAGAATCTGCCTAATGATGAGGATGTGGCTGAACTCAATGGATACTTCAAGGAAGAATGGATTCAATACCGTGAGTGGAAGGACTGAGGTGATGATAACATGCAGGCATTCGCCCTGCTAAATGTGAACCGAGAACGTTTGAAACCGTTCTTCGCACGCGTGCCAGAATTATTTGAGGCGCACCATCATCATTCAAGCCAGAATGATGCGGGATATGAGGAATTATTGTATCGTGTGTACAGACCTTACACCGGGCATATGTTGGATATGATTGACAAGTGGATGGGCACTGAACCGCGGGCCTGGGAAGTAGATGTAGAACGAGAGATTATGCTCATGCTGTACGCAATTCGTTACCCGGACACACTACTTCTTGAGAGCCTGTCTGATGAAGCCAGTGCTGATATGACTAGAATTTCAGGATACTTACACTTCTTGCACCACACCTACACGATATGGGATGAGGATACGCGCAAAGGCCTAGAAAAGTTAGGCTTTGGGATTCCAACAACTGACAAGGTTGATGCGTTCACTTATGGCGCTTATATCTCTAGTATTGAACTAGTAAAAGAGTTGGCTCCATTTACCTGTTTCTTGGAACATGATGTGCCGCGGCAGAGGTTGTTTCAAGCGGCTTTGGCCGCTTATGGACGCGAAGATTGATTTCAAAGGCATCAGCAATTGTAATGGCGTCGGCGTGGCTCGGCAATGACATGGAGATTCGCTCTGTTGCTGTAATTGGTGCAGGTACAATGGGTGCTGGAATCGCTCAAGTATGTGCCCAAGCCGGTTGGCAAACTCGACTTTTTGATGCCTTTCCCGAAGGATTAGAAGCAGGAATGGCTAGAATTGATGCCTTTTGGGATAAAGGAATTGCTCGCGGCAAAACCACATCTGAACAGAAGGCAGAATGGCAAGCGAACTTGACCGCTGTTAACGACATGGAACAAGCAGTCTCTGATGTTGACCTAGTGATTGAGGCGGTACCCGAAATCATGGAGTTAAAACAACAAATATTTGCTGATTTAGGCCGATTTAGTCCCGCTCATGCTATTTTGGGAACAAATACATCAGGCCTTTCAATTGGCGACATCGCCAATGCCTCTGGACGACCTGAACAAGTGATAGGTATGCACTTCTTCAATCCCGTTCCAATCATGAAATTACTCGAACTTGTTCGTCATGATTCAATTTCGGACCAAACAATAGCAACTGCCCGAGCAGTTGGTGATGCAATC
>CAUZFJ010000104.1:0-5220 GCA_963579105.1 Candidatus Thalassarchaeaceae archaeon | reverse complement strand
CCAAAGCACCGTAAGTCCATACAATTGCCATTGAAAGGGCCGCTAATGGGAAAAGCACCCCTCTTGCTGAACGGAAGGCGAATGCTAAGATAATCACGACTACGAGTAGAGCACCAGCAATAAGCCAAACCAAATTGTCAATTGTGCCTTCATTAATATCATGGCTAAGTACATCATCTGAGATTAACCCATAACTCAAGTTTCCTTCTTCGCCCAATGTGTCAAATTGTTGACGTAAAAGGTTGACCATCTTTTCCCTAGACTCATCTTCAAGATCTGGACTGATGTAAAGTACCCACAGATTACTTGTGGCAAAAGGCGTAGCATCGCCGGATGTTCTGTTCAAGTCAAGCCACATACACGTTGTCGATTCAAATTGCAAATCCTTGTTGAGCAATGCATCCCTGCCAAAACTTGCAAGCATCAGTAATTCATCATTTGATGCGCCGTCAACGCAAGTTTGTCCTTCGTCTAAAGTTTCGTTAAGCAATTGTTCCCAAGAAGTTGCCTCACTCAATTCCGCGCCCGGTGATTTTTCGTCAAGGCCTCGCTGAATGATATCTGGAATCGCAATATATTCGGAAATTACTGGGCCATATGACTCGGACCATGCTAATACCGCATCCAAATCTGACTGTTGCTGTACGAGTGATTCTATTGACAAAACATTGCTTCCATCATCAACTTTAACATGCACAAAAAGAGGAATACGTTCATTTCCGAACGCTTCCTCAATCCGTTTTTCAGCCTCATCATTTGGTCCTTCTGGGGCAAATGCGTCTAAATCAGTATGAAATGAAGGTAAAGGGAATAGAAATAACCCGAAAATAAGGGTAATTACAACAGCCGCAAAAAGAAGGCCTGGGGAGCCTTTCTCAAACACAGAAATAAGGCGTGAGGTTCGGTCATCCGAAACACCTTCTTTCATAGCGCGCCCAGCCGCCACCCATTGATAAGTGAGAAGGGAACGAGGGGGAAACAACTGCTGTTTTTTTCCAAAGGTTCAAAATGGGGTCGCAAGTCGCCGAAACGATAGACATGGCAATCAAGGTACTACTCAACGAGGGAAACGAACTCCGAATTCGGCTAATTGGTGAAAACCACACAGCATTACAACTATTCAGAGCACGATTAAATGATAACAAGGATGTTGAATACTCCAATTACTTTACTGGACACCCAGGACTTGATGAACCAGAACTTTACTTAAGAGTCAAGAAAGGTAAGAATGCAATAAAGATTCTCAAGTCTATCAGTACTGACTTAGTATCTGAATTCTCCACGATTAAACTCTCTTGAGGCGAATTGTGAATGGACTCTGCTGGCATAGCCGCCACTTTAGGTCTTGACCAGTGGATTTGTGATGGCACTGGTATCGGGGGACTCATAAAAGTAAGAGTGGCTGACTTTCGTGTGACTGAAGAAGGTGCAATCCCCGCTCTTGACCCCAAAGGTCGTTTCACAGTTGCACGCGTCACTTTGGATAACTGGGAAACTAATCGCTTCGTTAATCGCCTAGCAAAACATCTGAAAATGTCTCGAAAAAGGATTTGGTTTTCTGGAACGAAAGATAAACGAGCCGTTACCACACAACTTTTCGTTATAGATGCGCCAACAAGAAAGGTTTCCGAGGTAGAAATTGCTGATGTGCAAATTGAAGTTTTAGGCCGCACACATCAAAAATTGTCAATGGGATCTCATACAAGTAACAGATTCAGCATTACAGTAAGAGGATGTGCAGATGAAAAGGGAAATCCATTGGATGAAGAAGCCGCAATTCAAGAAGTTGAAAAAATTCACAGTGCGCTTGTGGCAAAATTAGGTGAAGGGTTCTTTCCAAATTGGGTTGGGCCGCAGAGATTTGGCTCAACTCGTCCGGTGACGCCTGTAGTTGGCAGACATGTTGTCAATGGCGAATGGGAAGATGCTGTCAATGCATATCTCGGAATGGCAGGACTAAACGAGCGGGATGAAGTCGCTAAATTTAGAAGCCATTGGAGAGAAAATCATGATGTTAAAGCTGGAATAGAAATGATTCCTAAACAATTAGGATATGAAAGAGATATTCTGTATTCATTGAAAAATAAACCCGAGAACTGGATTCAAGCATTTAGAAAATTACCAAATAATCTACAATTAATGACCATTCATTCACTTCAATCTCTTGCGTTTAATCATTTATTAGGTGAACGAATTCGCTCAGGGATTTCAATTTCATTACCAGTTGTTGGCGATGTGGTTGGGCCAATGGATGGATCATCTAAAATTGATACAGGGAAATTAGCTACAGTCACGGAGGCTCTAATTGAGAGGATTACTAGAAATTGTTTGTTGGGTCGTCTAGCAGTTTGTGGCACCCTTCTAGGAACAGAATCATCTAATTCAAGTGGTGAAATAGCAAAATTAGAACAAAAAATTCTGAAAAAGTTAGAACTAGACTCTGTGACTTGGATTATTGACGAAATTCCCCGCTTGACTACACGTGGTACCAAACGCCCACTAACAGGAAGTTATTCTGATTTGACATTCCAGGGTCAAACTGTTGTTGACCTATCTGAAAATAGTAGAAAGTGGGCCGATGGGCCTGGCGAAAATGACCGCTGGCATGAAGAAGGTGCATGTATAAATTTCAAGTTTAGTTTGCCACCTGGAACTTACGCCACAACATTGTTGCGGGAGTTCACCAGAGCACCCTTACATCAATCATGAATTCAATAATTGAATCGTTATTGACTAATTTAATTATTTGGCCAAGGCCTGTATAACAAAAATAAGAATTGAATCACATTAAGCGACCCATTTCTAGAACTTCGATTTCACCGACACCAGTTAATGCACGGATTGCATCCTCAAAGTTGTCCACTGTTCCGTCACCTTCTTGGATGACGCAATAAGCTTCAACGAATTTCATTCCGAAGGCCAATGGTTTAGTCTCAACTGACTGAACTACACCAACATCATTTTGCATATTTGAAAGATCAACGGCGATGTCATCTGCTCCAACTTCAGCATTAGGGGAGACCATTATCTTGTATCTAATCGCAACTTCACCCATTCAAATCACCTCAAGGTCCTTGGAATCCACAAGAAACGCAGATGTAAGGTACGCCTTGATTTCGACATTGTGCTGAGCGGCCTACTGGCGCATTACATTTTGGACATGGAAACGAAGTGGAATCTCGCTCCACTAGAGGTTTACCTGAAGCATTGCAAATGGTTGCTGTCTTTACCACTATCAATCACCGAATGAGCCGCCGACCGGCCGCACCCTTTTGATGCTTACCCATAGGGTTGGAATGTTAGTCAGTCAAGAGTTCAAGTTTGAACTACTGACAACTTTCCGCTTCGTCCTGAACTTACAACTAGTTCTCCATGTGACCTACGGCACCATCCATCGGAAATTCTGATGACATCGCCCGTTCTTACTTTGTCAACTTGGTCGCCCCAAAGCACCAAACCAACAACTCCTGTTTCATCCCGGCCGCAAGCGGCTGCAACTGGGCCTCGATAATTAGCAGAATTGACTTGTCGGCGAGGATATCTACGTAATACTAAAACTTCCAGTTTACCAACTTGTTGCCCTGCATTTAGTTGATTAACTTTCATCAATTGTTTGTCTATTTTAGTCACGGGATTTTTTGTGACTGAATGGACGTGACGCAGTATTGCTGCACGCCTCGCCTTTCTTCTTTCATCATCGTTCACTTTTTGGCTCATTGTCTGGGTCATAATGCCTTCAAACACCTTGTGGTAGTATAGGGTTGTGTAGAGAGTGGCCTGAAAGTGAAACCAAGGGGGCTACGCCCCCATCAATTGAAAGTGAAAGTCTTCAAATTCTAATTACGAACGAACTCATTCGCGCATTCACAATCACTTTGTTCAATGATTAATTCAATCTATTTCTTCTGTTTTGGGCTTGAATTGTTAATTTAATCTTTGCGCGCCTTGTGAACTGAAAATCCAATGGGGCCTGAATCATCCGGTTCTTCGTCATCTGAGTTGATAATATATCCTTGATCTACCAACTCATTCTCTACAGCAAGCCTAATTGTTGTCTCACCTGCATCAATTTTATTGGCAGGTAACTTATTCTTACAAACGAGGTACACTTCGGATGATGAATTTCTACTAGCAATAGGAGAGTATCGCTTAACTTTCGAAAATCGGATTTTCGCAGCCCTCACAATTGCCTCAATTGCTCGCCCTTGAAACACCTTAGTAACAAATGAACCACCATTATTTAGTAAAGGAATTGCGAAATCCATCACCATGCAAACCAAATCAACTGAAATCGCTTCGTCCATTTCGTATTGCCCTGATAACTTAGGTGAAATATCAGAAACAATGGAATGTATTTGTTCTCCTTCAAGCAACTCAATAATCCTCTCTTGGGTACTCTCCTCAGTGATATCTCCAACAATTAATTCCACGCCTGTAATCGGCTCACAGGGCCTAATGTCAATTCCAATCACACGACCGGTTTCACCCGTCAACTCAAGAGATACTTGTGACCAACCACCTGGATGGCATCCAACATCAAGAACAATATCCCCTTCTCTGATTAGATTGAACTTTTCTTGACACTGAAGTAATTTGTATGCAGAGCGTGAGCGATACCCCGATGACTTGGCCTTTCGGCGCCAGTGGTCGCGGCGGTGCTCATTGTACCACCTCTTACTCATAGAAACCGCGCCGCCGGCGCGCCTATGTAAAGGAGACCCGTCCGACAACTATGCCCAAGAATCACTTGATGGCTTTACTAATGGTCACAACTTTGTTGATTCTACCATTCAACGACCAATTGACATCTAGTGCTTCTGAATCCGTATCATGTGAAGGTCTTTCATGTGCAAATTCTTGGTCAGGTTCTGTTGACCAAGTTGTGGTGCTAAGAGAATCAACAGCAATTTGGTGTGAAGTCTGTGCAGAAGTTGACCCAGTAATATCTGACTTCATTGACGAGAGGCCCGACCAAATAACAAGAATTGCATTTCATCCAGATGATGGAATTGATTATCTCGGAAATCGACTATCTACTCAACAGTCTTGGAAGATGGGTCAGAATCCTTTAGAAGCGGCTTATCCAACCATTTCGATGGGCGACCAGCAAGCAACTAGCGGCCTGATTAGTAGAAATACCCTTCACAAGCAATTTCTCTCTTCCGCTGGAACAAGCCAACAAGAAATATCTGTTATCACCTCTAATCGGTCTTGGTACGG
>CAUZFJ010000103.1:0-5223 GCA_963579105.1 Candidatus Thalassarchaeaceae archaeon | reverse complement strand
ACTAGGTCAGGAATCCAATCAACATCGCCCCACCACACTCTTTGATAGCCATTTTTGTCGACTAGAATAGTACCGGTTGAATGGTCCACTAGATAATCAAAGGCCGGATGGTGCCTACCACTTGTCTCATCACTTCCACTAGTATTGTCGGTGTTATTTTGGTATCCATATTCGTCGCTGGAAACCGTTCTCAATCCAACATCAAAGTTACCCCATATCGGCTCTAAATCTTCAACTTCACCGGTCAAATGATTCCAATCAAGGGTCATATTTTCTGTATAAGTTGCTAATTCTGTTATATTGTCCGTCCATGGATCAACTGTGATTGAAATAACCTCAACATTTGACTGCTCATCCTCACTCAATTGACTATACAGCCACTTTGTATTTGCTGAAACCACTGGGCAAACATCAGGGCATCGGGTAAACATGAAGACCACAATGACTACTTTGCCATCAAAATTTTCACTGCTGTAATTCGTCCCATCATGAGTTATCAAATCAAATGGCTCAACTGCAATTGCAGGATAGATATCATCGCCATAGAATTCATCTGGAATTGTTTCTTCTCCTCCAAGACAACCTGAAAAAATTCCAGAACAGGCAAGAACTGCAACTAAACAAAGCGAACTAAACCGTCGTATCATCACAATCACTCAAGCGAATATAGTGGCGGATAATGATATCTTGCATCTCTATCAGATTCCATCTGCACAACATAAACCCCTGATACCATTTCTGAAATGAATATAAATCCACGAGGATCATATTGTAATCCCCAGTTGAAAGGAATCATGCAAGACGCCCAACAATCTGCCATATCATATTCAAGGGCTGAAGGAGGGTCATCTATCCAAGATGGACCTGCGCTCAAGTAATATCCACTAGTTTTTGTTTCACCTAGTTTGGAAATCGCCTTGAATCCTCTTTCGGGCTCTGGTACCCCGTTTTCCCAAACAATATCTTCCCAAATATGTCCATGGTCAGTGACCCATGTACCTGCATGATAGTGTGCCCAGTATACTTCACCACCAGTACCAGTATCACCGTTATGTGGGCTGTAGATGTATCCTCCAGGGATGTAGTGCTGAGGGTGTTTTGAGCCGTTCGCCAGTGTTCCTTCACCCGGTAATCTCCACTTGCTTACAAGGAAAGGCATGCTTGGGTCTGTGGTATCAATTGTCCAAATATATCCGGTGTGATTTGAATTTGAACCGTACTCAGGCGCGATGATTGTGTAGTGCCTCCAATTGATCCCATAGGTTGGGTCATCGGGACCAATACCACAGGATTTAGGGAAAGTTGCAACAGGGTCGTATTCGCTAATTCCATCACACACAAGATGTTCGTAAGGAACCGCATAGTGGATGTTGTCATTGCCTTGGTTAGCATCAAGCCATTCTTCTGATGTCATATCAGCATGGCCACCACCGTCTGGCCCATACCAACCATCATCAGCAGTAGAACAACCCATCCAGCGACCTACCTCATTGTTATGAGGCCATGAGATTCCTTCTGGGTCAGGAATTTGTGGAGGATTTGAGACATCAACCATCCTAAGGCCAGCACCCCAATATGAGATGTAGAGAAGTTTCTGGCCTGTTATTGGGTGCACAGAGTAAACATTGTCGTGGTTGAAGATTGCGCCGCCACAAGTAGTATCGATTTTCGGAGAATAACCACCCCATCTTATGATATCACGACTCTGGTTATCTTGTTCGTCAGTTTGTGTAGGATTCAACCAAGATTCAAAACCAAGTGGAACATAGAAGATTTGCGTGCCTTTGTAGTAAGTCCCTGAACTTCCTTCAATCATCTCAGGATAAGGGTCTGCACCGAACAAGAAAAGATGACACTCTTCGCCTGACCACATAGGATTAGATGGTTCCCAATCGCAGTAGACATTGAGGTCTTGATTGTGGAAGCCTGCTGGTGGATTATTCCACTCTGCTACCTTTATTGGCTCAAGTTTGTTTCCAACATAGATAACATCTAGACGATTAGTACCGCTATTTGCATCATCATCATTTGGAATTGGATCAAGTTCACTATTGGTTAGTTCATGATTAACCAATACCCAATTATTGTCTTTAGTAACCTTGATGTCAATCATTCTAGCAATTTCAGCGTAATAAGTTGATAGAAGAGTGATGTTGTTTGGATTTGAAATATCTAAGATTTCAAACTGATTGTATGATGAAACATAGGCATAACAACCACCTGTTCCATCAGCATATATTTTACAATCATCCATGAAATTTCCTTCAATGGAAATTTCTGAATTATCGCCAGGGGTTGGTCCTGTATTCTTGTATTCAGGATAACAAGGTCTACCAGCTATATTGTCTAATTCTGCTGGCGGTTTCTCATTGCCATCACAATTCAGATTGTGGTAGTCAATCAATTGCATGTTTGATGTCTTCAACTCGTGCGCAATCAAATCATTGTGGCTGTGGTTTTCATCTTCAATTTCAATAACTGGGTCAACCCAATTTGCCATTGGGTCATCAATAACTGAGTTATCACTACTATAATTGAAGGCAAACCAAGTCGCTGTTGAAAGTAAACTGAATGAAACTAACCCAACTATTGCGTAGGTAATCAATTGTTGCTGGGTCGCCGCAGATTCATCCAAGAGTTTCATTCTGTTCATTGAAATCTACCACTAGCGCCCTACGGGCGTACCCCGCGCTGATATCAACCATTCAAGACTATTCCGCTTAAGCGGAACCTTTCACAATTCAAAATCATTAGCAATAAAGGCAAAAATCAGGTAGTTTGTGATGAAGATACACCTTCGTAAGGTTTGTCAACATCTAACTGAACGATGTACAATCCAGTTGTAATACAAGAAAGATAAACGTAGCCTTTGTGATACTCTGCAGCCCACAAAAATGGAATCCACTCAAAGTCGTAATACTGTGAGTCGAGAGGTACACCGTCAGCACCACGTGGCACATAGTAAGCCACGGTTGAGTCAAAGTAGACCTCGGTTTTATTACGATTATCTAAGCCTTCTTTCATCAGAGTTTCCACATCCAATATCCACACTCCTGAATGATAATGTGATAGGTAAATTCGACCATCCCACGCACCACCAAGAGAGGTGTCGGGCATACCTGGAAGGCCTGTCTGAAAAATTTCCAAGTCAGCATTGTGAGGGCTGAACAGCAACCACTCTACTCCGCCTGGAATGAAGTGGTCTTCAGCAAATGGGATTTCCCAATTGTGGAGAAGGCGTGGTTTGAATGTCATTTTTCCATTAACCATTTCATACGGAGTTGTGTCTATCAAATATGATAGCCCAACTCCTACAGTTGTCTCAAGAACTTCAGTAGCCAAGAATGTAAGGTGCATCTTTCCAGAAGGATATCCAAGATGGCTTGCATCAACCATTTTGTCAAATGGTTCAGCGTAATGGATGTAAGATGCGCGCCCGCCATTTTCGTTGCTTGACCAACCGGCATCGGGGTTACCATCATCATCCAAATCAGAGAAGTTCATCCACATCCCAACTTCTGGTCCGCGCCACATGCAACCAGCCTGGCTTCCTCCAGAGGCTCGGCAAAGCGAGCCGTGCCACAGATATTCAGCCAAATCGCGTCCAGGATGTGGCACATCTGTCACATCAAAGATACGAAGTCCAGCTTCCCAATATGCTCCATAGATGTATGTGTGGCCATATCGAGGATCATTGGTATCTTGTCCTGGCCAAGTCTGAACAGTCATATCGTGAATGTAAATCCAGCCGCCATTAGTTGTCTCCCAACTGACTTCTGCCTCACCAACTTTGACGATGCGGGGTAAATCGCCCCAAGCAGCAAAATTCAGATGGGCGATTGTGATTCCTCCGCAGGCATCACCTGTGCCAACATCACACTCATCATAATCAGGGTTGGCAACAAAAATGTACCACTCACCATCAATCATGTGAGTATACAGATTGTGAGGTCCGGATGGGTGGTCCACGTCGTACCAGGAATCAACGTACGACGGGTCAGATTTGTCGGTTACATCAACTAAAGTTACACTGACTTGGGCAGGGTCCTCCCAGTTTCCAACATTAGGGTCAGAACTTCCGGGGTCAACAAGTTGATTTTGCAATATTACATATTCTCGCCCATTGTACTCAAGGTACTTCACGTCCAAAACTTGGGTGTAAGGGTCGTTGTATATTCCAACAACTGTTGTGTTGTACGGGTCGGTCACATCGGTGATGTGCATCTCTTTCCAACCTGCTTGGTAGGCGTAGGTATTACCATCGGGACTGTCTGCAACTTGGATTTCAGCATTTCCAGGCAGGGTTAGGGGATTGTAAGTAACGAAATCAATATTTGGCGTCCCAAACTCATGCGCGCTTGCATTTTTGTGGTCATGTTCTTCATCTTGAACTAAGGGGTCTACTAACTTCCAATTCTCATCGTCGTCTGAATTATTGGCAAAACTTGTTGTAAGCGCGTAAAGGCTTGCTGAGAAGATACTGAGCGCCAAAAAGGCTGCTATCCCAACCAACCTCTTATCCATCGTCTGCGCCACCTGTGCTGTCACCTTTTATTTATGGGTGGGCGGCGCAATGCAATTCGTGGCGAAGCACCTCAACCAAAGCCGGCTTGCCTTCATGGCAACTCTGCTGCTTGCAGTTTCACTATTACCAGCCAGTGTAGTGGCTCATGATGCTGGGACATTCACTGTAATCTTGAAGGAAAGTGGACCTACACCAAATAATCCACAACTTGTTTACAATGATTCAGTATGGTGGTACAACGTAGATTCTCGGGAAAACATCACCCACAGAATTGTTTGGGATTCAGATGGAGATGGACTTTACAATGGCACTTCAGATTGGGATTCAGGAAATATGTCATACGTTTGTGAAACCGATGAAAATGGTACTAAATTAGACGACGATTGTAGAGTCACCTATGAGATTCCATTCAACGGTACATGGGGTATAGGTACCTACGATTATCAAGATATTAGTTCTGATGGCGTCATCAGTAATAGCACAATATCTGTGATTTCAGATGTGCACACAAGCGATGGCAATACACCACCGCAGGGATATGAGTTTGGTAACGATGAGGAAAACCAAGAACCACAATCTGATGAAAATGAGGAAGAGCGTAACTGGTTACTCTGGCTGGCTGGAGCATCAGGGCTTCTGTCGATTCTGCTAATTGGCTTACTCCTAGTGATGAGGACAAACGATTCGTTGGTCAGCAA
>CAUZFJ010000102.1:0-5243 GCA_963579105.1 Candidatus Thalassarchaeaceae archaeon | reverse complement strand
ATTACGGACTTTTATGGCGGGAGAATCCCTACTTACACAACCTTCAATGAGCCCTTACGGTGAATTACTACCACCTCGAACAAATTGGACCGATTGCGGTGTTATAGAATGCCTCACTTTTGATGATGTGGAGATTACCCAAGCCCACATTGATTTAGCGGCTCAAAGGTTGGTGACTGGAAGTGGTGGAATATTCCTACGCTGGCTTTCACTTGACAGAGGATTTCATGCTGCCGAAGATGGAACTTTAGGGCCTGTCGGTGGTACATTGGCAGCCAATGGGATTTGGAAAAATGCTTCTTGGGAAAATGGACGCTGGTCTGCTAGTTCAACTTGGTTGCTCATACAGTTTGACCGTCGCGCTGCTGAGGATGCGGGATGGACATTTGAATGGGCTGAAGCACGCGCTGAGAGCGGATATGAATGGGATGGCTTACGATTGCTAACCACACCACCAAAACGAGATAAGGAATTCTGCCTTGCTTCGATTGAATCTGGTGAAGGCCCATGCGCGTGGGAGTGGGCAATTATTTCACTTGAGGCATCAATGCGCGAGACGGATGATTTATCTCTAACGATTGCAGTTGCTGAAGGTATCAATATTGAAGTAAACAAGGAGTTGAAAGAAAGCATAACACTCATCGCCGCCATGGGATTAATTGTCTTAATATTGCTTTGGGGAAGCCTACGCCGATGGTCTGATGTTGGCATTGTTTCTGCTGGACTAACTCTTAGTCTCGTGTGGATGTTTGGATTAATCGGCTGGGTAGGTGAAGCGTCACAAGCCGTCGGGTATCCATTGATTGAAAGAAGCCAATTCTCAAACCTACTACCAATTTTGATTCTTGCCCTTGGAATTGATGACAGTTTACACGTTCTGCATAGGTACAAAGAGGAAAGGAAGAATGGTTTTGATTCACTTGATTCAGCCACAACCTCACTCACAAGAGTTGGAAGGGCAATTCTACTGACGTCGGTAACAACCATTGCCGCGTTCTCTGCAAATGTTATTTCCGATATTCCTGCTCTACGTTCATTTGGTCTTGAGGCTGCTCTAGGGGTTGGTTCAGCATTCGTTCTTACAGGATTATGGGCACCTTTAGTTCGGCTTGACATTGACCTTTGGTTAGAGAGAAAAGGAAAATTACCTGATGAAGATAAAGACAAGATTCATCTTATTCCCAGCCATTGGTTAGCAGGTGTTGCAAAAACTTCTGCTATTTTTGGGCCAATAGTAATTCTCGCAGCATTGCTACTATCAGCCTATTCAACACCATTGATGTTAGGGCTTGAAGGCGATTTCAAAGTTGAAGATTTCTTAGACGAAGAATCCGATTTTGCCTCTGGAGTGTATTTTATCAATGAACGATTCTATTCAGAGGGAGAACCTGCTGAAATTTTAATTGAAGGAGATGTGATAGACCCAAGAGTTTACGCGGCCATCGCTGAAACGAGGGCTAACATGAATATTCATAGTGAGGGCGACCCTGACAGATTTACGATATCTGCTGACGGAAATGTCGACATGAGCGCATATGACCGTTTTGTCACTCTTGCTATCCTTTCAATGGCAAATAACGCCACCCCTTTCATCAATGCTGGATGGGACCCTAATGACTCAGAAGGAGGAGTTGGGTGTAACCGTTCAAACTTTGGTTTACCTTTGACTGATGATGAAGAATGCCTTAGGTTCCTCGTTGGTTTCATCTCAGTTTATGGAATCCCTGAGACTAATTCAACACCAGCTATTCCACCATCATTATTGGCTCTCTATATCATCCCCGACAGACCACTTGACCCAGCGAATCCTATGCTAGCCCTTGATGGAAGCACACCTCGTTACGAGCGTATGCTAATGCGATTCGGCCTACGCCAGCCAGAACAATTTCCAATCGTAGAAAAAGCATTAGACGAACTATACCGCGACATGTCAGCCTTTGAAAACCTCTCATCAACAGCGCTGAAAGAAAAGTCAGATCTTGAATCTGCTTTCGCTAACGAAGAATATCCTGTTTCGTGGGTTATTGCTACCGGAGAACCTGTAGCCCGCTACGTTGCAGCATCATCACTACAAAACGAAATGCAATCAACTCTGACGCTCGGCGTATTCTTCTGTGTCGTCACTCTTTGGTGGGGATTCAGGCCGCCTAAAGAAGGAATCAAAGAGCGCCTTTCTCACAACTTTGAGGCGGGCTTTTTCTGGACCGCTCTTTCAGTTGTCTATGCGCCGGCGGCTATTGCTCTAACCGCTTGGGCAGTAACTGGACTAATCGCTTCACCAACCGTGTCGATAATTTTCGCAATTATCGCATTTTATGGAACACTAGTTTGGGGTGAGAAGCCACTTGGCCTTGCCCTCCTCACAACCGCCCCTATCCTTCTTGTCGTTATTTGGCTATACGGTTTGATTGCCACTCTTGGTTATGGCTTGAACATGGTAACTGTGGCTATTGCTACTCTTTCACTTGGTGTTGGGATTGACTATGTTATCCATGTAATTGAACGATTCCGAGAGGAACGTGAAAAGCGCAAAACCGTTCTTGTTTGCATTGGTGCTGTGGGCAGCGCGTCGGGAATCGCGCTAGTAGGCTCGGCTGCATCTGATATTCTTGGATTCCTAGTGATTTCATTCTCACCTATGGGATTCTTCTCCCTATTTGGGACATTTTCAGCAGCAATGATCTTCTTTTCACTAATAGCATCGCTGGTTATTGCCTGCGGAATGCTTGGCATCACCTCATATCGTAGTGTTATCAGCGAAGCACGCAAGAGCAGTGAATGAAATGACTGATATTCCTGACCTGACCGAATTAGAAAGGCGAGATGTCGATATGATTCTTAGATATGCAGATAGTACTGAACATATCATTGATTACATCACATTGAGATCGCGATGCCCTTGTGCAAACTGCGACCCGCGCCGAGAAACTGATGCGAGGCAGAAAGAATTTGAGGCTGAAGTTAGGCTTCAAAGAAACGAAAAACCAGATGTCGAAAAGGTTGGCCATTTTGGACTAAGATTCAAATTTGATGGCCGTGGATGTAACACTGGAATATATGGATTCGATTTATTGCATTCCATAGGCGAATCAACAAATTCTGATTGAATATCCCATAGCATGGATTCTTGAAGGGGTAGGCCGTCAGAGGTTTGCAATTGAACGGTACCCCCGTTTGGTAGCATGGGGAAAGTCTCGTGTCTGAAAGTAATGATGAGGAAGAAGATTGGAGCAATTTTGCTTCGGCTGGTTACAGTACCGCGTACGACCCGTGGGCCGATTTAGTACCTCCAGAAGAGGCAGAGGATTTTGATGAGGATTTTGAGATAGATGAGTTTAGCCCTGTTCGCCCGCCACCCTCTGATGAAGGCTTAGACCATTTGGTTAGTATTGGGGCTTGTGACTACTGCTTAATTCGTTTAGCAGGTCAACCTTTCTCGTGGGATATTGCTCAAAACTTAGGTTCTACAATACGCAAATCTTGTGAAGATAGAGGTGCAACTAAGAATACTGATGTACAATACTGTCCGTTCTGTGAAGACCTATTTGTTGACATGGATGTCATAGTTGAGGAAATAAAATCCGGCTTGAATGGAATCGAATTTAAGAAATTGCAAATTGGTGCTCATTTTGCTAAAAGCCATGTTGCAGAGGAAGACGATTTGCGTACGCGCCATGGAGCGAATGGGAGTCAGGCGCTGAAATCCGCTTTCAACGACGCGCTTAGCCAAAAACTGGAACTGGAATTTGAAGATGCTGAGTTGGTGAAAGAACAACCTGAAATCATGGTGTTGATTGACACTCTCACTTTCAATATCAAATCAGAATTGCGCTCACTATATCTCTATGGCAGATATCGTAAACTTGAGCGGGGAATTCCTCAAACTCGCTGGCCTTGCCGGTCTTGTAAAGGAAGAGATGGTGGTTGTGAATCCTGCAATGAAACTGGATTACAATATCCAACAAGCGTTCAAGACCAAATTGGGGAGCCACTTCGTGTAGCATTCCAAGCAAAAAATACAGCATTCCATGGCATGGGCAGAGAAGATATTGACGTAAGGTGCCTCGGAAGAGGTCGTCCATTCGTAATTGAATTAAAATCTCCAATCCGTCGTTATGCAGACCTGAGTGAACTAACTGAGTTAGTTAATGCAACTTCTGCTGGCTCTGTTGAAATCAGTGAACTGCGAGCATCCCGTCGCTCAGAAGTTGCCAGAATCAAAGGAACTGCTGCTGAAAAGTCATACACTATCCGCTTCAAGTACGGACCAGAGTCACACATTATTTTACCATCTAAAAATGATGATGAGAGTGAAAAAGATGAGCCATCAGAAGAGATTGAAGAACTGCCTGATGTAGTAGCACCTGTTGAGATTACACCTGAATTTGTGAAAGAAATGATTGTCTCACTTGGAGGAGTTACACTAGAACAGAGAACCCCCCAAAGAGTGTCCCACAGAAGAGCTGACAAAGTACGAAAGAGACAAGTTGTGAGTATTTCAGATATATCGGTTGAAGGTGATGAAGCAGAGATAACTGTCCGTTGCGAAAGTGGAACTTACGTCAAAGAATTGGTTCACAGTGATGAAGGCAGAACAGTACCGAGTATAGCAGAAAAACTAGGTCTCGTTTGTGAAGTTATTTGGCTTGATGTGAACGATGTCCATGCTGATTGATGGTAAAATCCACCCAAACTGCAAAAACCCATTTTACTGAAACTTGATAGAGATGGCCTTGATGGGTCGCGATATGCAAGAGAAATTAGAATTCAACCCGAGCTTTTCAATGCTGACTATCAGCCTTGAACCGGGTGAAGCAATCAAAGCAGAACCTGGAGCCATGGTAGCCCAATCAGGAGTACAGATGGTAACCGGAAGAAGTAGTGGCGGTGGCATCGGGGGTTTCCTCAAGAGTGTTGCAAAAGCAGCAGTCGGTGGAGAATCATTCTTCCTAAACACATTCACAGCAGACCCGAGTGGTGGTTGGGTTAGCCTTGCTCCTGGACTTCCCGGAGACATTGCGTGGTTCGATATACAACCAAATCAACCACTATTCATTCAAGGTGGTTCATTCCTTGCGTGCACAACAAATGTTGAAACGGACACAAAGTTCCAAGGGATGAAGGGACTTTTTAGTGGTGAAAGCATGTTCTTCATTCATGCTACAACTCAAGCAGGAGCGGGTCGTGTGTACTACAATTCGTATGGGGCTGTCAAAGCGATGGAAATTAAGCAAGGGCAACAG
>CAUZFJ010000101.1:0-5262 GCA_963579105.1 Candidatus Thalassarchaeaceae archaeon | reverse complement strand
GACATCTTCTAGAGTCTTCTTAGAGTTCTTACTGCCGCTTGCCATGATACACGCCGCACCTCGCGATTATCAATGACCCCTTGAATGCGTTGGCCGACTGTCCAACCCAAAAAAGACGGTAGTAAAGAAAAATGATTGAAAATATTCCTACTACAAAGTCACATCAACAGCCTTGAAGAAGTGACTTCACTTCGCCGAAGCATGACCTTGGTCGGCATCCTAGTAAATCCTGATGCTGGCCTCGGAGGCAGACTTGGATTCAAAGGCAGTGATGGTAGGGCAGAAGAAGCACGATTAGCAGGTGCAGAAGATAGGGCCGGCCCACGCATGACGAAAACACTCACTAGATTCTTTGAACTAGTGGGGGTAAAAAACACAAATTTTCTAACTTGTGATGGGCGAATGGGTTCAACTTGGTTGCCGGTGGAATTTACAGATGTTGCAACAATTGTAGGAGCAGAACCAAGTTCTGCTGAAGATACCCAACATGCTGTAAGTGCAATGATTGATGAAGGAATTGATTTGCTTCTTTATGCTGGAGGGGATGGCACTACGCGTGACATAATTTCAACTCTACAAGAATTAGATTGTGAGGAGTTGCCGATTATTGGTGTTCCCAGCGGAGTGAAAATGCATTCAGGTTGTTTCGCCGCCTCTCCCAAGGCGGCGGCTGAGGTCTTAGCAGCGTGGCTAGATGGTGATTTATTGGTTGCCAATACAGAAGTTATGGATTTAGATGAAGAGGCTTATGTCAAGGGTGAATGGAAAGTTCGCCTGTATGCAGAAGCCATGACTCCTTCTTCACCACGATGGATGCAAGGTGCAAAACAACGGATGGAGGCGGCTGATGAATCAGATATCATTGAGGGAATTGCTGACCATGTCGGTGAAATGATGCAAGATGATGAAACTCTTGCCATCGTTTGGGGTTCGGGTGGAACCCTGAGAAGAATGGCTAAGCATCTTGGAATGACAAAAACTGTGCTTGGAATTGATGTCGTGATGGGTGGGGAAATCATAGCTTCTGATGTGAATGAGGCTGCTTTGATGGATTTACTAAATAATCACAATGGAGAGGCCCTCATAATGCTCTCACCGATGGGTGGGCAGGGATTCTTGATTGGTAGGGGAAACCTACAAATTTCTTCAAAAGTGATTCGGAAAGTAGGAATAAACCAAGTTCTTGGAATTGCCACTCCTGCCAAATTAATGACACTAACCAGCCTTAGAATTGATTCTGGTGATGAGCAATTAGACGGGGAATTTAAGGACAAAAAATACCTCAAAGTAGTGCAAGGGTATCGAACTACTCGACTAATCAAAGTCTCTCAAGACTGAGCAGAAAAAGCGGCTTCAACCAATCCAAAGAATGGCGGGCTTGGCCGGTTTGGCCGGCTCTTGAATTCAGGATGATATTGTGTTCCGAAGAAGAATGGGTGGCCGGCTAACTCAATGATTTCCATACGTTGAGCCTCTGTGTCTTTACCGACAAAGTTGAGTCCTGCTTTCTCTAGATCTGAAATCATGTCAGGATTTACTTCGTAGCGATGACGATGACGTTCGTGGATTTCAGTTGCACCATCATACAATCTTAAGGCTGCACAATCCTCAGTTTGGATATTAGTTTGACGACTACCCAAACGCATCGTACCTCCCATATGTGTGCGACTTCCTTCTGGCATGAATATCACCGCTGGGTGTGGCGTGTCTTCGTCAAACTCAGTACTATTAGCCCCAGTTTTACCCAATACGTTACGCGTAAACTCAATGACCGCGACTTGTAATCCAAGACATACTCCTAGATATGGTACTTGATTTTCTCTAGCGTATTGGGCTGCGAGAATCATACCTTCAATTCCGCGATTACCAAATCCACCTGGAACGAGTACTCCATCTGCTGCTTTGAGTTCTTGCCAAGATGTAGCATACAGTTCTGGGTCTTCTGACTCGGATTCTGGCTCAAGGCCAGTCGCGTCTACCCAACTAATATTCATCTTGGCGCCAACTTTGAAGGCTGAATGTTGCAGAGCCTTGATGACGCTCAGGTAAGAATCTGTAAGACCTGTGTATTTGCCGACCATAGCAATTGTTACATCGTTTTCAAGGGAGTCAACATGGTCTGCCATTTGCCTCCAAGCATCCAATTGTGGCCTGTTATCAGTCATCTCCAACCCCAGTTTTTCAGCAACCATTGTTGTTACATTCTGCTGTTCAAGAAGTAGTGGTACGCGGTATAAATTAGAAACATCGTGAGCACTTAGAATATGAGATGGGGACACATGACAAAACAAGGCTAACTTGTCTTTTGTTGCTTGTTCAAGTGGTTCTTCTGAACGACATACTAGGAAGTCTGGGGAAAGACCTGCGGCGCGTAATTCCTTGACTGTATGTTGGGTTGGTTTGGTCTTTTGTTCCCCTACTACACCAACCACTGGCACTAGACTAACGTGAACTAAGACAAAATTTTCCTTTCCAACTCTGAACTGAAACTGGCGCAAGGCTTCAACGAAAGGTGCGCTCTCAATATCACCCACTGTGCCGCCTAATTCAACAATACAAACGTCAGGCTCGTCGCCATTGCCATCAACTGGAATGGATGCCACTCTTGCCATCCAATCTTGAATCTCATTAGTGATATGTGGGACCACTTGTACGGTTTTTCCGAGGTAGTCACCTCTTCTCTCTCCCTCAATCACATTTGCATACACCTTTCCGGTGGTCAAATTGTTATCACGGGTGAGGGTTATGTCAAGAAATCTCTCATAATTACCCAAATCCAAATCAACTTCTCCGCCATCATCAAGGACGAATACTTCACCGTGTTCAAACGGACTCATTGTTCCAGCATCACTATTCAGGTATGGGTCAATCTTGATTGCTGTCACCCGATAACCGAGTGATTTCAGCAGCATTCCGATGCTACTCGCAGTGACCCCTTTGCCCAATCCAGAGAGTACACCTCCGCTGACGATTACATACCTCATGGCAACCAACGGGATATGGACCCGTTGTGCATAGCCTATGAAGGTTAGTGAAGAACCATCGATTTGCTTGGCATCACGGCTTGCTTAATTTCAAGTAGCGCCTGCCACAGCGAGTAAATATGACTGAGGCGGGGCCCCCGACAGTGCTGGTTACTGGCGCTCTTGGACAAATTGGAACCGAACTGGTTTCGGCTCTGCGAAAGCGGCATGGAAGCGACTCAGTAATCGCTTCTGATATACGTGAAATTGAAGGTCATCCAGTAATTAGCAATGGTCCATTTTTTACTTTAGATGTATTAGATAAAGATTCATTAGAAGTCATAATTGAAGAAAACAATGTTGACATTATTTACCACCTCGCGGCTATTCTTTCAGCAACTGGTGAAAAAAAACCAGCCCTGTGTGAAAGAGTAAACATCGGTGGATTAGTGAATGTATTAGAGTTAGCGAGAGAACACCAATTACGAGTATTCTCACCTTCTTCAATAGCAGTTTTTGGCCCAGACTGTCCAAATCACGCACCCCAAATTACTCCACTTAACCCTACTACAACTTATGGCGAAACAAAGGTCTCAGGGGAAGTCATGGCGAGATATTACTGGGAAGTTCATGGGGTAGATGTGAGAGGACTTCGTTACCCCGGCCTTATTTCCTGGAAAGCACCCGCTGGAGGAGGAACCACCGACTATGCTGTGGAGATTTTCCACGATGCTGTAACGACTGGGAATTACTCATGCTTTGTTGGCCCAGATACAAGGCTTCCAATGATGTACATGGATGATGCAATTCGGGCAACTTTGGAATTGATGGATGCATCTGTTGACTCAATTTCAGAAGCGAGAGGTGGCTACAATATCTCTGGATGCTCGTTTTCAGTAACTGAGTTGGTTGCTGAAATTAGCAAAGAAATTATCCAGTTTGAATGCTCTTATTCACCGGATATTCGTCAAGAATATGCTGATTCTTGGCCTGATTCAGTAGATGATTCTGAGGCAAGAAATGATTGGGGATGGCAGGCTGATTTTGGATTAGAGCAGTTAGTCCATGAAATGCTAACAAACCTGACGCGCACACGCGGGGTTGAGGCGTGAGGTGATACTATGGGGAAAATAGACAGATTCTATGGCATGAAGTTGAGTACAGCGGCGAATATTGCCATTCTATTACTTGTGTCAGTACTAGCACTTATTCACCTAAAATCTGTGATTCAACCCTTTGTGGTTGCAATCCTACTTTTCTTCCTAATCTACCCTCCAGCACAGTGGCTTGAAGAGCGCTATGGCCATCCTTTGATGGCGTATGGAATCCTGGTGTTTGTGACTATTGGATTCATCTTCGTAACGGCGATTCTACTATATGCAAATCTGCAATCGTTTTCGGACCAAGTCCCTCAACTTACAGTACAGTTCCATGAGAAGGTCGCCTGGCTTGAAGGGCTGACCCTTTTTGGTTACTCAATTGAGTTAGGCTCGGTGGTAGACCAGTTCGGGGTTGAGTCTATTGAAGCGATGTCAAAGAGTTTCCTTGGCTCGTTGGCAAGTTTTACTGGAGGAGTTTTGACCACTCTTATCTTCTTGATTTTCATCATTCTTGAGGCAGAGTCGTTGCCCAACCGGCTGCGAGCCGCCTACCCTGAACAAGTGGCAAGGTTCGAGAAGATCGCTGAAGGGTCTGGGGAAAGTGTGACCACCTATGTCGTCACTAGGGCTTCTGTGGCCTTTGGCCAATCGATAGTAGTCGCACTGATTCTGTTTTTCTTTGGAATCCCTGGCTGGTTTTTGTGGGCCTGCATCGCTTTCCTGCTTGATTTTGTACCATATATCGGCGGGCTGTTCGCCACCATCCCTCCAATTATTCTCGGATTCGTTCTATTTGAGCCCACCACCCTTGCTCTGTTAGTAATCATGCTAGTTGCTAATCAGCAGACTTGGGGTGGCTTCATTGAACCACAACTTTCGGGTCAGAGACTTGACATCTCACCGATTGCACTACTGCTTCTAGTCGCTTTCTGGGGTTGGCTATGGGGACTCATGGGAATGGTACTTGGCGTACCTCTTGGAGTCATCATGAAGTTAGCACTTGAGAATGATGAACGCACCAAACCTATGGCCATCATGCTGTCAAAGAATCCGCCTGATGAAGAAGAGTGAGGGCGGACCCTTGTGGGTCTGAACTCCTTAGATTAAGGATACTTCGATGTATGCTATCATTCGATGTTGCAAACCTTGATTCCTCCATTCACGAAATACGCCGTTGTCTTCAGGTCCAAGTACGATGT
>CAUZFJ010000100.1:0-5284 GCA_963579105.1 Candidatus Thalassarchaeaceae archaeon | reverse complement strand
CCATTTTTCCGGGTGAACAATCCACAACAACATCGGAGATTGCAAGCAAATCTGAAAGACCACCTGAACAAACATAACCTCGGTCAGCGAAGCGTGAGATACTGTCAGCGTCGTCAAAGGTGCAATAAAGTGGGAATCCTTTCTTGACTGCTAAATCACAACCAAATGAAGGTCCTGTCTTTGTTACGCCAACGATTTCCATGTCGTCTTGAGCGTCCACGGCATCAGCCACACGCTTACCAATCGTTCCAAACCCATTTATTGCGACCTTGATTTTCGACATCCACTGACCACACATGCCGTTGCCGGCAATCCATTGCGATAGCCACTATTCTATGAACATCACGGAGAAATATCGATAATTCTTTAATCAATAAATCCCCAACAAGAAGATGTTTCAACCCTCGCCCAAAGGGCGTTAATTAGCAAAATCACCTACCACTTCGTGCGTCAGCATCAATAACAAAGTGGCATCCAAGGGGGGTTGAGGTAGTGATATGCGGCAGATGGTTGAGAAGAGCATTCAGTTGAATCGCGAATTAAATTCACTACTCGTTCGTGCTCTTGAATCAAACAAAGCGATAAAAATCGGCTGGGGCCGAGGTGATGACCCAAAACCAAGAGATGGTGAGATGGGTGTTGCTTCACATTTACCAGTTGGAGCGAGAGTTCGCTTACTTGGCAACATTGGAGATATGGCTGCGATTTGCGCCTCAGGTGGTAATTTTACTCTTGAAGGCGAAGCAGGTGGTTGGTTTGGCGCGTGGAATCGGGGAGCAAAACTCGTTGTTGAGCAACAATGTGGAGCTCGTCTAGGAATGAAACAACAAGATGGGCAAATCATCTGTCATGGCTCATCAGGAGCTGAAGCCGGCGCTGCAATGTCTGGAGGATTAGTGGTTGTCCGTGGTTCAGCAGGAAAACGAGCCGGTGCTGGTATGGAGGGTGGTACTCTCGTCATTATGGGAGATGCCGCATCAGATATTGGAACCAATATGAAAGGTGGCCAAATCATCGTCAATGGGCGCTGCCCACCACCGGGGGAAGGTGCAACAAGTGTTGCGTTGAGCAGTGGTAAATTAACAGAAATCAATGAAATGCTGAGTGAAATAAATCTCAAGATTGATGCAGATGCTGCTTTGATAATAACTGATGCTGAGCATTCTACAGAAGTCTCAATGCCATCACGAGGGATTGACTCCCAGTTTGATGCGATTACAATTGTTTCTGGTGGTAACCCAAGACTTCACGAACATGCGCCGCTTGATTTGTTAACACTATTACAACTACGAGGTGAAGAAAAGGGGATATTACTCCCTTTACCAGTACTACCATGTCTTGATAGTGGCAAAGGTTTGAAGGGGGATTTTCTAAATCGCCAGCCATGCATAGTCGGCTCCAATCCTAGAGAAATTGACTTATTGGCGATAAGTGAAACAAATCTTCACGATTGCTCAGATGGATTAACCGAGGCTGCTGGCGCGGTAATTTGCCTAGATGATTTGCCGCGCATGAACGATGCTGAATTAGATGCGATGATTACGATGGTCAAATCTAAACTGGCAGATGAAAAGTTCATTCTTCTTGGGGGCGCAGTCGACCGAATTTCAATGATTCATAGAATGGCCGCTGCCCTTGACTGCGATGGCGCAATTGCTGACTCTGCAACCGCTGCTCATCTTCCAGCCAGCGCAGTACTGCCAATGGTTGGCCTCTCTGCGCGTGAACATCAGTTGACCCGCAAAGGAGTCGCACAGGGAATTTCTATACCTTGGGAGGCAGCCGCGACTGATGCTTTGGTCATCGCTGCGGCTGGCGCACAATTCATTGTCACCAACCCATTTGCAAATTCTGAAATCCCGAAGACCGACAAAGGCAAAGCAGAAGTTGTTGAGGAATGGTTGGCAACTGTAGATTCTGAAATCCGAGGCAGATTAATAGAAATTGGTGAAGATGGTATTGACCAACTCAATCGCCGTCACCTAAGGGCTTTAGACTCAGACACTGCAAATATGACTGGGATTCGATTAGCAGGCTACGATAGACCAATGCCACAATGGCTTGGCCAGTGAAGGAGGATGGTGCTATGCCAACCGTCACCTTTGAGCACCAAACCCTACACATCCTTCAGTTGGGTGCTAATATCACTCACGACCCTGAACTATGGCGGGATAAATTGGATAAAATTGGCTGTGTTGTCGAAGAATGTGATGAAACTACTGTTGAAATTGAAGTTTTTCCAGACCGCCCAGACCTCCTTAGTGCAGAAACTATGGCTTATGCCACCAGAACTTTCCTGCATAATGCAGATGCTGAACCAACTCTACCTGTCACGACAGGCCCAATCACAATGACTGTTGACTCGTCTTTGGAAAATGTACGTCCGGTCATCTATGGTGCAGTGGTGCGAGGAGTAGATACTGGCCACACCAGTGAAGCACGGGAGCAATTCATTCAGGGATTGATGGACCATCAAGAAAAGTTGCACTTCGCATTAGGGAGAGGAAGGCGACGCTCCTCTATCGGAGTCCACGACCTATCAAAACTTCAGCCACCTTTCCGAGTTGTTACGGTTGATTCAAATTACAAATTTATACCACTCGCGATGAACAATGAAATGTCAATTTCAGAAATTATAAATCAGCACCCAAAGGGTGTAGAATTCGCTCATCTCCTCAATGGATTTGAAAAATTCCCAGTGATTCTAGATGCCTCCGGAGATGTTCTTTCTTTTCCCCCAATCATCAATGGTGCTCACACCACAGTAACCACTGAAACGACTGATTTCTTCATTGATGTAACTGGCTTTGATGAAAAAGCATGTGAATCGTCTTTACTCCTTGTATGCCTATCAATGGCAATTCGTGGCGGCACAATTGAGGGCATTGAGTTAACAAACTGGCGTGGAGATAAATCCATTTGTCCTAATGGCTCACCAAAAACCCATAAATTGCCAAAGTCACTTCTAGAAAATGTGCTTGGAAGAGAGTTTAGTGATGCAGAGATTACTGAAGCAATCAATCGAATGGGTGGCCGTTTCATCCGTAGACGTGTGGTCACGGATGGGCCTCTAGTTTCAGATCGATGGGCTGACGCAGAAGTTGGCAGCGATGAATATCTAATTGAAATGCCAAGATGGCGCTCTGACATCCTTCACCCTGTAGATCTGGTAGAAGAAATTGCCACAGGCATTGGTTACGAAGATTTAGGGGACGCAACTTCAATGCAAAGTATTGCTGGAAAACCACTTACTAAGATGACTCTCCATAGGAGAATTAGAGAGAGTTTGCAGGGTTGTGGATTACAACAAATTCAATCACTCACGCTATCTAATGAAGGTGACCAATTTACAAAAATGCGACAAAAACACCACGGCGATGTTACCGAATTACATAATCCAATTACTATTGAACACACGATAATGCGACAATACATTCTTCCAAGTTTGCTAAGACTTTTGGCCGCAAACCGCCACCACGAACTACCTCAAAGGGTGTATGAGTTAGGAACTGTTGTACACGACCATCACAACAACCACATGGTTGCCTGGAGTTGTGCGGAAGTAGGTACCGGATTTACTGGTGCCAAGGGCATTACCCAAGCGATTCTTAGGGATTTAGGCGTTGAGAAGGAAGAACTTGAAGTCACTTTCAAGGCAACAAAATCAGAGGATGGACCTTGGTTAGAAGGACGAGGTGCAGATGTACTAATCAATGGTCAAAGAGTGGGCAGTTTCGGTGAAATAGACCCAGCAGTTGCTGACTTATTTGAACTAAGAGTCCCAATTCAGGCTGGTGAATTTGATGTTGGAGCCCTTGGAAAACTAATTCCGGACCCTGTGCATTAATTCCGGACCCTGTGCATTAATTCCGGACCCTGTGCATTAATTCCGGACCCTGTGCATTAATTTTAATTTTCAATTACTCAGAATAGGGGCTGAAAGAGCCATCGTCGCCTTTCACGTAAGCTGTCTCTTCAAAAGTGCCATCATCGTTCTTTAGATACCAATATCCGTCACTACTCTCCTCGTATTCAGCCTCTGATTCATCTTCCGATCCAGCCCCTGATTCATCTTCCGATCCAGCCCCTGATTCATCTTCCGATTCAGCCCCTGATTCCGCCTCTGAATCAGCATCACTAACTGTTGCCAATAAGTCAACAGTTTCTTGATTTTGTGGGGATTCAACAACTTTGGTTGGGACGACCTCACCACTGGACTCTTTACCAAGGTGTGGCTTTGTCAATAAATCAAGGGCGGCTTGATATTGGTCGTCCTCAATATGACTTCGATCTGTCATTATTTTCTCTGCGTTATCGTCATCCTTACTGTAGGTGACAATTTTTTGCCCTTCGGCCTCGACCGACTTTTTCTTGAATGGCCATATACCGCCCATGATAAGCCGAACATGGTACCTCGCCTTAGAATGTACGCTTGGAATCATAGTAAAGGTACAAAGAATGACTTATGCCGCACACAAGCCGGAGCAACTCTTCAAGAACCATACCAAGTCCGAGAATCATGCACAGGTCGTTTTTACCACCGATACTGACACTAATTCTTGTGCTAACTGTATCTATACTTCCTGTACTTGAGACAGATAATACTCATAATCAGAAAGCCACCTCACTTGTTGAATCCTCAACCGCTGGAACATCACACAACTCAAATAACTCAACAAGTAACCTAACTTGGGGGCCAAATTCTGGTCTAAACGCATTTGCAACTATTGATACACCGATGACTATGTCAATTAACATCACCAATGGTGCAAATGTTAGTGATGCGGTTGATTTTATCCTCACCAGTGATGTTGGCTGGGATTGTATCTGGTTCGGCACAGTCATCCCTTGCCACCAACCACATCAAATCGTTATTTCATCAGGAGAATTAGGATGGCCGCAATATACGATTACAGTCCCACCGGTTGTAGATGGGGCACCACTGGCTTTTGTGAGGCATCCGTTTCAGTTAACTGCTATTTCTAGCCTAGATGGTGCTCAGGTCAAATATAATTTCACATTAGAACCAGATGAATGGTTCCAAGCGAAATTTGATTCTCCTAACAGTAATATTAGTTTAGAGCCGGGTAAATTAGAGAGAATTACGCTGACCCTACGGAATACTGGGAATTCACCCGCAGAACTGGTTGCGCGTGTAGTGCCCTTAGATTCCAATAATTTACCGTTGCCAGGATTTACCCCAGAACAGTCCTATCAACATGAACAAAATATTTCCTATCAACACGATGGGTGGTGGGTCGGCATATACAATGCCCACAACCTA
>CAUZFJ010000099.1:0-5314 GCA_963579105.1 Candidatus Thalassarchaeaceae archaeon | reverse complement strand
ACAAATGGAGGCTTGTCATCTCGCTCGTGCCTGACAAGCAGTTTTGGGATTCGGGAATCGTCACCTGCTGTAAGGCGACTTCGCAAAAACATGAACCCAAATCCTAGAATCAATAAGCCGAAAAGAAGGGTGAGGATGTCTCCGGTCATTATTGTCATCCACACTAGAATAGCGGCAATAAATCCGGTTATGAACAACAGAGTCTTGTTGGTCTTCTCCCTTGCCATTCGAAGTTGTGCTCTCCTCTCTTTGACTATTCGGTCACCTCTGCCTGCTGGCACGGTACGAACCCGAGGTACATTCTCATCCTCTTCATTAGGATAACAAAGGGTATCTTCCAAAGCGTCATCCGGCATCAACTCCGTCATTGCTCGGGCTAACATTGACTTGCCTGTGCCAGGGTCTCCAATCATCATCATGTGACGACGTTGTTCAGCGGCTTTTCGAATTACTACGTTAGCCGCCTCTTGACCAATCACTCGGTCAACCAACTTTTCTGGAATAGGTACGTCCGCAGTTGTTTCAATGTCAACCGTTAGAATCCATTCTTCTACAGGCATTGTCTCAATCTCATCAGGCTGAGATATTTCCACATCACCATATTCACCCTCTCCCTCCCAGTCATCAGGTAGAGGTGCATCTGCAACATTTAATGAGGGGGTTTCAATGTCTTCACTGATTTCCTCAGCAACTATCTCATCTAACTCATCAGCCACACCAGCACCTCCTGTTGAGTATGCCTCGTTCCCCAACCATCATTAAACTGCGCACTAAAAATAAAACTACGCCCATAGGGCGTTATATTCACCCCAAACCTATTTCGTGAGGTTTTGCGTGATTTCTTGCAAATTAATCCAATCAAAGCATTGACTTTACATGACCGGCCGGCCAAACCTGAGGGAGTAACGTGCAAGGTCGGGTTTTGGCACTTAGAGAGGACGGAGGCAAGGTTCACCTGATTAAAATTGAAGACCGGGAGATCAAGGTTCGTGGCGTGGGCAGAATCAACCCTTGCCGAGACCTAAAAGATGCCAAAGCAGGTGGGAAAATATCAGTCGGTCAAAAGGAGTTTTTGGTGCTGAAACCCCGTCTTAGAGAAATCACAGAAGGTATGCACAGGCGGGCCCAAATAATCACACCCAAGGATGCTTCACTACTTACTTCAATGCTGGGAATCACCTCTGGAGACCGTGTGTTAGAACTCGGATTTGGCTCTGCGGGATTGAGCCTACATTTGGCAAATGTGATAGGAAAAAATGGGCTACTAACTGCTGTAGAACTACGCAAGGAACATGCTGAAGTGGGACTAGAAAATGTCGCCCTGGCAACCTCTAGCTGGGAGGGTTTTCCCGAGTTCCATCTTGTTGAAGGAGATGCATATGATTCGGAGACTGCTGATGCGGTTGGTTCAATATCAGACAGTTTTGATGCTATTAGCATTGATTTGCCCGAGCCATGGCGAGCGATACCTCATTTTTCGTCACTTTTAGCAGTGGGTGGTAGGCTCTCCTGTTATTGCCCCGTCACTAGTCAGTTAGAATCTAGTTGGAACGCATGTGAGCAAGCCGGATTGGAAGTAGAATGGGCTGGTGAACGAATTGACCGGGTTTGGACTAAAGCATCCAAAGGCGGAGTTCGGCCAGGAAATAATCCGATGGGCCATACTGCTTTCGTTCTTGTCGCGATGAGAACTAATTGAACGGTGCAAATATCAGAGAGTTGATAATTAATCAACTACTCGAACTGATTCTTGACATTTTGGACAAGTGAACTTGAATGGTGGTTGACGTCCTTCTGGCATCTTGAGCGATGATGCACAACCTGGGCAATTAACTCGACCATCGACCATTTTGACTTCACCGTCATCTGCCTTATCAGCCGGTGCATTTGCACTGACTACTGCGGCAGGAGGTGGTGGTAAATCACCGTCCATTGTTAGGGCTGCTAACTCACCCGTGGTCTCATCAGTCTCAAAGAAGGTTGAGCGGATGTTGTCCTTTTTCGCTCTGCGTCGCTTGGAAATTGCTAACAAAACGAATAGGCTTGTTGTAAGCCATCCAACAGCCATTATAGTAATTGATTTCTGATTATCCAACTCAAATAATCCAAATGAAACGCCATCAGGTGCTGCTGTAGGGCCAATGATGTTCAAAGTGAATGGGTCTGAAAGTAACTGATGACCTGGACCTGCCCCTTGGACCCTCATGCTTAATTCGCCGCCACTAGTGGTATAAAGTGAAGTTAACAACAAATCATAAGATGCAGACTCGCCTGGTCCGAGGTTATAATTTGGATTGGAAGAACCACCAACTGCTGTCCAGCCAGGGGATAAATCCGCAGCACCTTCTCCAACAAGAGAAAGAGTACCAGTCAGTTGCTCGTTTCCCTCGTTTTGTAGAAGCACGGTAAGTACCAAACTACCCTGATATGGTAGGATGTTTTGCTCACTGCTTGAAACAGTAACAATAAGACGAGGTTGGCCATTTACCTGGTCCACAGGGACGGTTAAATTGACTGCCGATGTTGCATTGATTGAAGTATCTGCTAGGGATGTTATGGTGGCTGAAAGGGAGATAACACCTGCAGGTGTGCCTTGAGGGACCAAACACTCGAGAAGTATTGGTACGGCTGAGGCGGATGGCTCCAAGGATATGATAGATTGCGCATTACTACAGTCAAGGCCAGAGGTTGCAAGTTGGAAGGTTTGATTGGCGTTGCCAGTGTTAGTCAACCAAAGGTACGCTTGAACTGTATCTCCAATCGCTGCAGTAGTTTCTGTGCTGGTCAATATCGCTGTTACTCCAAGGACTACTTCAGTCACCGTAAATGAATATGAGTCGGTTATTGAATCATCATTTGATGATGCAGCAACTAGTGCTAAGGTGGCCTCACCGATAGCGGTTGTTCGGCGTATTGAAACCGTAACTATGTCTTGTTCACCAGCATTTAGCGAGAGCAAAAGCGGTGATATAGTAACTTCAAACCCATCGGTTGAAGGAGAAAGAGAGAACGAGAATTGATCCTGCTGATTACCATCATTTAGTATTACGAATTGCATTGAACTAACGGTATTCTCCCCTACAGGCAAAGTATCTCCAGATGCTAGAATTTGTACACTGGGTGAATGTCCAACTTCAATGGAGAAAGTTGTCTGTGAGATTACATCAGAACCATTCACACTTTTTGCATATAGAGTAATTTGGTGGGTGGTAGCAATAGCAGATGAAGTTGCAGACACATTGAATGGAATCATTAGTGATTCGCCTACATCCACATTGCTGACTGTAGGGACTCCAGAAAACGAGAGAGAATTAGGGAGGCCACTCCAATCGAAATTGAAGGAGAGAGAGTTTGTGCCACTATTGGTAGCCTGTATCGAGAACCCACTATAATCCCCTGCAGTAACAAATACGTTACCGCCCTGGGGGGCTACCAAATCTAATTCAATTCGTGTTTGAACATCGACTTCAATGCTCTCAATCTCTACCTCGCCACCATGTAATCCTGTGGCTGTGAGGGTTAAATTATACAAGCCAACAAGTGAGGTATCTGCTAATACATCAACTTGGAATGAAATAACATCTGATAGACCTCTTTCCACTGATACCCATGTAGGTGGACCAGTAGCAGTAATCCCACTAGGCCCAGTTAAATCAAAACGGACTTCGTCAATCTCAGAACCAATATTTCGGACACCGACTTGAATGGTTTTACTTGTGCCAGGAGAAATGGTTGTGCCATTAGGGGGAGTTATTTCCCATCCCCACACCACACCTACAGTAATTGTGTGTGAAGATTCGTGTATTACTCCAGTAGAATTTTCAGTGGCAAATAGTGAGATTGTGCAAGTATCATTCCAATGAGTGGTTGCTTCAGGAGTTATGTTGATACTGATGAATTCGCTTGCAAGAGGTGCTAATTCGCTACCTACCGATGAGGCAAGACTTGCACTACAAGTTGAGTCAGTTGTTGTCTGATAAACTAGTGTCGTAACATCATTGCCATTATTTGAAACTTCAAATGAAACTACTTCAGTTACACCTGGCAGATATGTCCTATTGGCATCATCTACCACATTGAATACAACATCACTTATCGTTGATACCTCAATGACAATAACATATTGAATGCTAAAGTTACCACCCGTTGAGCCCGCAAACAAGGCAATACCTCGGTATTGTGGCGTCGCATCAGGAGGAACAGTCAACCTGAGCGTATGATTCCTAGTCTCCCCTGAGGTCATATTTTCCGCCACGGGGTCAAGCCATCTGACTTCCCAATCAGGGGGTAAATCTCTCGCTGGCCCACGCATTGATGTGCCATTACCTGCGGAACCATTTCCAGTGTTATTACCGGTCCCATTTCCTGTATTATTTCCGGTTCCGTTGTTACCGCCGGTACCATTGCCGGTCCCATTTCCCGTGTTATTTCCGGTTCCGTTTCCGGTTCCGTTTCCTGTGTTATTACCTGTCCCGTTTCCAGTACCATTGGTATTATTAGATGATTGACTTGAATTCCAATTTGACCAAAACTCTGCTAAATCAGATATTCCATCAACTTGCAAAATGATAGTGTCATCAATATTTCCCTGATTCTCTACAGGTACTTGAACATCTACAGTTTGATTTGGTTCAATCACAATCAATCCATTGTTTCCAACTAAACTCAAATCAAGTGCTGGCAGGTATAGAGGAGCAACGGAAAGTTGTAAGGTAACTGTCGTAGATTCGTTGGCATCATCACTTCTCGTAGCAGTCACATCAACTTGGCCATTGGCACCAAGCGGTGCTCCTGGGTCAAGTCGGACAACAAGAGTGGTTGAGCTAGATTGAGTGGGGAAAATGGGTCCAAGTGTAGAGTCAGCTAAAGTGACATTCCAGTACGAAGGTAAGTACGTGGTGTCCAAAGAAAGGTCAAATGAACGGGTACTCATCACGTTATCATTAGTCACATCAACTGTTACGTTGACTGCAGTACCGGGCACTAGGTACTGATGTTGAGATGATAGCGTGACATCAATATCAGCGCTAGCAGAGGCAGGAGAAGCAGCAAACGGCAAGAGAATTGCCGTGAACAGCAACATCGTGAGTGATAGACTTGACTTTCGTTGCATGGCTTCGCCTCACATCTGCCGACATTCGCCCTCCCTATAACGGCGGCGGGAGAGGGGACGGTCAACTGAATGTCTACTTTCACTTACAGTGAAAGGGTAGCGTGCCTGAAAAATAAAAGAATACACCACCAATAATGATGGTTTGTCAATTTTCAATTAGGGCAGATAGAATGCCTTGGTCTAGTAACTCCCACGGAAATT
>CAUZFJ010000098.1:0-5331 GCA_963579105.1 Candidatus Thalassarchaeaceae archaeon | reverse complement strand
ATGGAAGCCATCTTTCGATGATTTCTGATATTTGGGCGATTGATGGTAGAACTTTACCGGGAAGTGTACCTATTAACCATCTACTTAGGGCGTTGACTGGTAATTCAAAAGAGAGGGAGCGGTTTGAGAATTGTGATTGGAAGTCACTACTCGCAACCCTCCTTATCGTTGCAAATCGTCGTGTCGATGGACACAATGTGCGGGGTAATTATCAAAACCGTCAGATGAATAGGATGCAACGCATTCTATTACGCCGAGAACACCCTCCGGGCCGTGCTTTATTTGAGGGCGCAGACCTCTTTTTACGTTGGAATGCTGGTATGAACCGCTTAGCTGCCCGTGCTTTTGGAGACCCGATGGTGTATGGTGTAGTGGGTGGTTATCATCGGGAAAATGAGATTCGTGGTATTGAAGAAGGCTGGAGCGATATTGATTGGGATTTACTTCAATCAAATAATCAATTGTGGGTAAAGAGGTGGCGTGAAGTAATGGCTGGTGGCACGCCATTGGCTACGATGCGCAAATGGGCTGGACCTTCACTTCGCATTCATCAAGGAAAACTCCAAATTAGGACTATCAAAAGTGGCAAGTGGATATGGTCACAAATCCCTCCTTGGCCACGACTTTGGGCGCTTTTGACAAGTTGGGCTCTATCACCTCCTTCCTCAGATGAGCATCAACATCTCAGAGCATTACAGTGGTGTTGGCATGAAAATGAGGGGGAGTTGATGCCTGCAGAACCTGAATGTCGGGCTTTATTATTACTGAGAGGTATTTGTGAATCAGATAAAAGAATCACAGTCTCAACTGAAGGTGAATTTCACGTTAAAATTGAAGGCACATCTGGGTTATTTTACGCGGTCGGGCCCGGTCCAGGGGCACATGGTGCCAGATTTACAGTGACAGGGGCTGAAAGTTTGGAGAATCTTGAGAAAGGAAGGTGTATGCCAATTTGCATTCATGAAGATGGCAACTTCAAACAATTGCCTGTTGGCGATGTGATTGCAAGTGTTATCCTTACATTGATGGATGATTTGACATCCGCTCAGAAGTTAGAACCACTCGCTAAATTCATTTCAGATAATGGATTAAGGGAAGCGCGATTGAGGGAAGAGCCTGATCGTGACGACAGAATTCAACCTCATCTTGACGATCCTAGATGGTTAGAAATCCAACGACGGGATTACAGGTTTGACAGAGGTCGTCATCGCGGTCGCTGGTTAAACATTTTTCCAGCTGTCTTTCGAGTCATGATAAATACCCCAATAGGTGATATTATGCGAATCCCACGTGAAACTCCAAATGCAGTAACTATTGATGGTACAATGGTGGCTTGGGTAGTGCGTGATGTGGATGAGTTAGATCTTGTGAGAGGGTTAGCAAGATTGACAGGTTTCCGTAGAAGGGAAGATCATCAAGGTGGTGATTTTGAAGTTTTTGAACGGGTACACGCCCCTGTTCAAGGGGTACGTAGAGAGCTTGTGGAGATGTTAGGGCCGTATGAGCGCCGTCATGGACGCGCAGGTGAACCACCCTGGTGGAATCTGTTCCCAAACCCAATAGCCCCAAATCAACTACTAGATAGACTCCCAAATCGGTTGAATATTCCAATTGAGGATGGAATAGGATATCATCATTGAATACGTTTACAACTCAAAAAACATTACCCAACCAACCGTTGCCTTCACAGCGAAACGCTGTGTCGGGCACTTCATGGTGGCAGGGAACTGGACCAAAATATTGGTGCTGAGTGTTACATTACTGATATTGCCAGTGGTATTTGCAGCCCCGACACCGGTTCCAACAGCCGATTATGAACAAGGCATATTTGGTGGCATTTCAATAGAGGTATCTAACCTCACAAATGCATCAACTGAATCTTCTATGGCAGATTATCCCTCTATCGCTGAAGTCTACACCGCGTCATGGTGTGAGAATTGTGTGCCTGCAGAAGAGGGGCTGTACGCAGCAATTGCAGAGGCGGATGGTGAGACCATGACCCTTGCTTTTCATCGCGCTATTGGTGAAGTTGAAGATCCATTTGGAGTAGAAGCAGCCGACCATCGGTGGGAAGAGCGATATGGTGATGCATCAAAGGATACAGTTAGCATCAAACGAGCCCCACCAACAATAATCATCAATGGTGAAATAATGCATGCAGGAAGTGGGGGCTTAGACGGTGAGCAATTGAAGCCGTATTACGCAGATTCTCTCTCCCAACCATCTCAATTCTCTCAGAAATCAGCGACCTCATCACTTGCTTGGTCTAGTGAAGATATGGTAACAGGGACATTAACATGGAATCTTGAAGCAGGTGATTGGTTACCAGAATCTACCACTTCTTTGATATTCGTAGTTGAGGCGTCAGCCACTTTTGAAGAGGGCTCTAATGGTTTAGGTGACTATCATGATGTGGTGCGTGACATGATTGAGTTGGATGGTAATTCAGGCTCAATGAACTACACTCTTCCCTTAGCATGGGATGGTGAAGACCTGTCTCTTGTGCTTGTACATCAATGGAGCGAGGAATTGTTAATCTCTTGCTGTGACGTTGACCCACCAGAGGATGGTGGGTTGTTTGGCCTACCTGCTGTTGGAGCAATATGGGTTGTAGTTGGCCTAGCAGGTGCTGCATTGGTAGCGAATAATTATAACCGCAAAAATCAGTGATTTTAACTAACTCGACTTGCTTAATCGAACCTTATCTCAAGCGATGTTTGCGTCGTTATTCCACTTCTTGATGAATTGCTTCTTAGTCATACCATGTTGCCCACCTTTTAGTCTGGAGTTAACCCCACCAACGGTAAGATTGAAAATGTCTTCAGCGATACTCTTCTTGGTCATTTTTACTTCGTCGAATAGTTCAACACCACAGACGGCAATCATTGCTAGAAGCATTCTAGCCTTCTCTTGTGACATAGGCCCCTCACCATCTGAATCAAGCACATGAATTCTCTTAGTGAACCACTTTAGCAACTTTTCAGCATGCTGAATTTTGTGTTGTCTGATGTACTCTCTCAACTTTTGTTCAAAGGCGTCAATAGCGTTTCGTCGAGAATTTTTCATTCCATCTTTCGGGTTGATTGATGACACCTGGTCTCGGAAGAGATTGACTAGGCGTTTCTTGATAATCTTCACTGCCTCGGTAACATCGTTTCTGCTGAGGCCGTGTTTATCAGCATCTTGTTGCCAGTACTGGTAAGGTATCCAACCTAGGTCTGAAAGGATTCTCATGGTTGCTATTGCACTAACTCTGATAATGTACGTTGCATCCTTGTCTTTGTCTTTATCCTTGGACCCAATGAATCTCATTTGATTAAGGGGTAATTTGCCGTGCCCATCCCCTTCCCCTTCTTTGGTATAGCATTTCTTCAGAATAGGAATGGCGGCTTTAGCAACATCATTAGAACCAGAAATTCTCTTGATTTCCTCAAGGATATCGTTTGCTCTTACGTTTCGTTTTGAATGTGCTCTCTGGTCGGGTTGGATGATGTTCCCAAGACCATTTTTTCGCGCCTCTCCTTTGTCGAAGTGGGTTCGTCGGGTGGTTCTCCCTCCCACGTTGTCATTACGTTGAGCGCTCATGTGAGCATTTTCACCGACCTGGCCACTTGGGTGCCCAGTATCTATTTGGCAGTCATCAAGCACTGTGCCACAGTCATTACAGACAACCTCTCCTCGACTCTCGTCGTGCTCAAGGTCTCTGCCACTACATTCTGTACATTTTGTCATATTATTTTCATTCATTTTCATTTCACCTTTTTGGGTCGACTAGTAATCTGCGTTGAAGTTAGTCATGTGTTTATCCGTTCTTGTTAAGAATAACTTATTATCCCAATGTTGAATATTATCGCTAGTCAGATGACGGATAAACCTTGTTTTCACCTCTTGGACACCGATTCTTAGTCTATTACCGCAGTGATAGCAGCCCCTCTTAAAGGCATCGGTTATGTAACATGAATATCTCATGTTCAAAAAAAGTAGAAACTCTTAGTGTGTGAGTATATTGAGTAAATCTTCATCAGTTCTCAATACCACATCATCTCCAGAGCAGTAGGCCGGTGTAACTCAAGGTCCATAAACAGTTCGCAACTTCACTGTTGGGTGTAAATTTCTTAGGGGTTTTTATAGGGGGAAAGTCACGACAGAAAGGACTCGAGTAACATCGCCGGTTAATCCTTCAAGAACCGTCACACTCGCATATACAAGGTAAGGGGGCAGAGAGTAGTGCAGGAAGCGAGTAATTGCCAAACAATTACGATGGAAGAGATTCCACCAGCGTATACTCCTGAATGGCTAGCCGGTCATTATTTGCTGCAAATGCAAGATCCACGACCCCTAAACCGTGGAGGTCCAGCACAACTTCTCACAATTCACCCAACTGAGTCTGCACGGCGAGCTACTTTGAACCGCTTAGCAAAAGGCGGAAAGCAGGATGGCCCAATAGATCGAACTAGCCATCATACGTTGGATAGTTTGGTATCTTCACTTCATACAGAGTTGCGTCTCCTTAGATTATTGCCATCAGATGGGCCATTCTCCATACTACTACACGCGGAGTGTAAAAAAGCTGCAAGGGCCCTAAAATTCCCACTTATGCATAGTCTGCCAGACCAGCACTGGGGGCGCGGCAAGAGTCGCGATCTTAGCAACCTAAATCATAGTTTAAGTGAAGAATTAGTCACATCTGAAGCATCGCCAGATTTACTATCATTCAGAACATTGCTAACGAAATTGTCAGGGAAATTAGGTGGTATACATCCCGATGACCAACTTTCCTCGTTAGTTAGCATATTAGAGAAACTCCCCGTTTCTGATGTCCCATTTGGTCTCTCAAGGATTGACGGTATTATTTTTCTTGACCATCCGCCAACAGTTTCTCCTCTGCGTGAGCGATTGATTCTTGCCCTGACTCGTTTCAAGCCATTACATGTCCTCGCTAATTCAGGTAGTCATAGACTTGGATTACACGGATTTGTTCCTAATGATATTTCTGCAATCCGAGATAGTGCTCATCTGCCAGATTGGGTACCAAAGCACACTCTATTTACTCATTCTGAACTCACTAATATTGAGCAAGAAAAACATCGGCCAATTAGAATACTAGTGCCAAGAATTGAGAGGTCAATTCAAGCAACACACGCATTGATAGATTCTGCCATTAATGCAAAATCGCCACCAGAATCAATTCTCATTATTGATCCCTCGGCAGAATCAAATCATGAAATTTGGTCATCAATGCTCAATTCTCTCGGTTTTCATCTTCCTATTCGCTCAGCCCCTTTGAAGGAAAGTCCAGGGGTTCACTGGTTGTCGGCGATTACCTCGCTA
>CAUZFJ010000097.1:0-5345 GCA_963579105.1 Candidatus Thalassarchaeaceae archaeon | reverse complement strand
GTGCTGGATTTGAGAAAGGGATTTTCAGTAAAGCAACAGGGCATGGACTCCATCGCCAGCATTCTTTCAAATCAAATCAACTACGTGAGTTAACATTACGCTGGATTAATTGCCACCCAGCAAGAGTCCTTGTACCTCAAAATTTTGAATAAGAATCTTAGGGTTTTAATCAAGAACAACCAGTAGTTGAGCCACATTCAGCACACTTGAGGCAGGTTCCACTACGTTGCATTCTACTGCCACCACAAGTAGCACAAATATCACCGGTGAATCCTCGTTCTTTTGCGACCCTCATTCTAATTTGGTCATCTGATTCAGAAACATTTAGGGTAAGTTGGATGTCTCTCTTCTCACCTTCATGTCTGACAATTCCGTCGGGCGTTGCTTCTGGCCGGCTGATTGACATTGCGTCCAAATCTTCCTCAGATACTTGCGCCAAGTCATCTCGGCCTAGATATTGGATACCCAATTCTCGGAATAGGTAGTCAACAATGCTCGTTGCCATTTTGACTCGGTTACTTCCACCCTGAACCATTCCACTTGGCTCGAATTTTTGGAAAGTGAATGACTTGACAAATGCGTCAAGAGGAACACCATATTGTAATCCGATTGAAACAGCGATTGCGAATTGATTGAGCATTGAGCGCCAGGCAGCCCCTTCCTTTGAGGTTGTGATCATGATTTCACCAACCTTTCCATCATCATAGGTGCTCGATGTCAAGTAGACAGTATGACCACCCACTCTTGCTTTCATAGTGTATGAGCCACGGCTATCGGGAAGTGGTCTGCGGGAAGCAACATATCCCTGTGTGATGGTTTCCGCTACCATTTGAGCTTGTGGCGCCGGCATAGGTATTCTCTCTGCTACTTTCTTGATGACAACAGAAACTTCTTCTTCCTCTTCTTCATCTTCAATTCCCATTGAAGGAGGTATCAAAGAGGACATCAAGGGTTGAGATAACTTGCTTCCGTCGCGATAGAGTGCGCACGCTTTGTTACCAGTTTTCCAACTTCGCATGTAAGCCTCTTGAACATCATCAATAGTGACATCAGGTGGCATATTGATTGTCTTAGAGATGGCTCCTGAGATGAAAGGTTGAGCAGCAGCCATCATGTCAACGTGGGCTTCCCAGCGAATGAAACGTTTTCCATAAGCACCACAAGGTTGAGCGCAGTCAAATACGGCCAAATGCTCATCTTTGAGGAATGGGGCACCTTCAATGGTTGCCTTTCCAAACAAGTAATCATTAGCAGTTGAAATATCGGCCGAAGAAAAGCCAAGTAGGCTAAGAACATCGACGAATGGGTCGGCTAATTCCTCTTCTGTTAGGCCAAGTGCTTCTTTGCAGAAATCTTCACCCAATACATTTGGAGAGGCTAGACTGCGAACATCAAATACATCTTTGAATGAGTTATCCATTTTAGCGAATTCATGTTCTGTGAAACCTTTCTCAACAAGTGAGCCAGTGTTAATGGTTGGGCAGCCTGAAAACGTTCCTGTTCCCATTACATAATTGATGATATCATCAACCTCATGATTTTTATAACCTAAATTGGAAAGACCAGATTGAAGTCCAGTTGCTGGTATTCGGAGGGTGCCACCACCAGCGAGTGTTTTGTATTGAACGATAGAAAACATCGGCTCAACACCTGTAGTGTCTGCACCCATTACTAATCCAATTGTGCCAGTTGGTGCAATCACTGTTGTTTGCGCATTTCGATAGCCATGTTCTTCGCCCATCATTACTGCTTGGTCCCAAGCAGATTTAGCAGCATCTAACAAATCACTAGGACATTTCTTGGAATCAATTCCCATTGGGTTAACTGAAAGATTTTCATATTCATCCGGGGCAACATTGTAGGCAGCGCGGCGATGATTGCGCATCACTCTGAGCATAGATTCGCGATTCTCATCATAGAGATTGAAAGGGCCAAGGAAAGAAGACATCTCTGCAGAAGTTTTGTATGTTTCACCAGTCATAATGGAAGTAAGTGCACCACAAATTGCGTAACCACGTGGGTCATCGTAAGGAATGCCCATGTGCATCAAGAGTGAACCGATGTTACAGTAGCCAAGTCCAAGGGTTCGTGTATCAAAAGAGAGCCTTGAGATTTGTTGTGAAGGGAATTGAGCCATCAGTACAGACACTTCTAGAGTTGCCGTCCAAAGACGAATAGTGTGAACATAGTCATCAATGTTGAAAACACCTCTTTCTTTGTCGTAAAAGTGTAGCAAATTGATGCTAGCCAAATTACAAGCGGTGTTATCCAAAAACATGTATTCACTACACGGATTAGATCCGTTGATTCTTCCACTTTCAGGACAGGTGTGCCAATCGTTGATGGTTGTATCAAATTGGACTCCTGGGTCAGCACATGACCATGCGGCGTGAGATACCTCATCCCACAATTCTTGAGCGGGCATTGTCTTGCTTGGCTTGGCTTCTCTACCCTCTTCAATCGCAGCACTCTTTTCTGTGCGCCAATAGAGATTCCAATCTTTTCCTGTCTCAACAGCTTCCATAAATTGGTTAGGCACTCTAACCGAATTGTTGCTGTTTTGTCCAGAAACCGTGAGATAACCTTGGCCCTGCCAATCTGCATCAAATTGTTCAAATTTCATTGAGGTGTGACCTTGCTTCGCTAGGTCAATTATACGCTTGATGTGCGGTTGGGCGATGCTTGCATTGACTGCCCGCTTGACTGCTTTTGCCAACTCAATGTTTTCTGTAATTACAGTACTCTGGCTAGAATCGCCTTCATAATTATTGATTGCATTCATTATATTGTTTGCATTTTTCTGTAAAGCCGCTGCGCCAGCAATCAATGCTGACACTTTTTCTTCTTCTTTCATTTTCCAGTTAACATATTGTTGAATGTCAGGGTGGTCAAGGTCAAGGGTGATCATTTTTGCCGCACGGCGAGTTGTCCCGCCCGACTTAATCGCCCCAGCGGCCTTATCTAAAATCATCAAGAATGAAAGCAGGCCGCTTGATTGACCACCACCAGAAAGTGGTTCACCATCTCCCCTGATATTGCTAAAGTTACTGCCTGTGCCAGAGCCGAATTTGAACAATAATGCTTCACGGGCGACTAGGTCTGTAATCCCCCCTTCACCCACCAATCTATCTTGAATACTCTGAATGAAGCAAGCATGTGGCTGAGGCCTTTCATAGGCGTTTACAGATCTACAATCTTCAGCGGTCGTTGGATCAACATACCAGTGTCCTTGGGCCGGGCCTTCTATCCCATATGCCCAGTGTAATCCGGTATTGAACCACTGTGGGCTATTAGGCGCTGAACGTTGACTAGCCAACAAGAAGCACATTTCATCATAGTAGGCGCGAGCATCGGTTTCACTAGCAAAGTATCCATGCTTCCATCCCCAATATGTCCAGCATCCTGCTAATCGATGGAAAAGTTGCCAGCCAGAAGTCTCCTTTCCAACCCAATTCTTTGATTCTCCTTTCTTCTTTTCATCAGGCCTTGAGCGCCATAACCATTCAGGAACCCCGTCTTCAGGTATTTTGACGAGGTGGTCCAGACCGGGGACAACCTTGCGAAGATATTTGTCTGCTGCAACTTTACCAGGAACACCATCAAAGCCCTTTGGAAATTCAATATTTTCAATTTTCCGAACTGTAATACCTTTCGCATCCTTCAAATCAATATCAGTTGTAGACCATTCAAATTGTTCTTGTACAGGTTTGTTTGCTGAGGTAAATCTACGCTCAACAACTAACCCACTTTCTGCGGCGCCGACATTCACAGATTCTCGCTCTGATGTTTGCATTTCCCGTCCTCCGGCCTAAATTCCCCTTTCTCGACAAGGTCAACACTCGGTTAGTGTCCACATTGTACAAGCGGGATTCTTCTGCCTTGCGAGAGGGTTCTTAATAGTTAGCAAAATTGTAGAGACCTATAGTATAGTTGAAGGCGAAATTTATCTACTTCCGAATCTGAACATTTTGACCAGCAGGGTTGGGATATACTAAACTTGAGGCAGTCATTTTATCCCAATTTAGTGAAAAAACCCACTCACTTATTTGCTAGAAACAAAAAATACACTAGATGATGACGTCGAACGGTTAACGGGAACGCATTTGAAGGAGGCGCCCTAGCAGATGCTATTAGTCGGTAACCGGCTGTTCGATTTGGTTGATTCAAATGCTTGCACCAGAACAGATTCTCCACGCTGCGATGATTCTTAGCGTTGAGTCAGAAGAAGGAATTAATGAGGGCTTGATTTCACAAGTTCAAGAAACCCTTGAATGCGATTCTGAAGACCATGAAGCGGCGATGTCGCACATTGAGAATCACCGGGATGGAGGGGACTGGGGTGGTCGTAGAGACGCTGTGTTACACCGCTCTCGCGAGCGCGTACGCGAAGCAATAGAGAACGACACCCTCCCTTCTTCAGGTTCTTTATCAGATGAGTTGAATGACCTTGTAGGTGAACAAACAGACCACGAGGAAATTGACCCGTTCGCGGAACTTGGCGTTGTAAGTGGAGGTGGGGGGTCATCATTTGGTGCCAATACAGCAGATAGCGATGACCCTTTATCGGTATTCATGGATGACGATGATGAAGAGGAGGCAGATTTGGTTGATGGTGATGGATTCCTAGCCTCCGATTCCTCTCTTAATTTGGATGGCGAAGTAGTTGAAGATGATGTTGAGCAACCAGAAGCCGAAGCACAAGTTGCTGAGGAAGAAATCGTTGAAGAAGAAGCCGCCGAAGAAGCAGAAGAAGATGAACAACCAGCAACAACACCAAATGCAGCCTATGAAATGTTGATGTCAACATGTTGGATTGACGGTATCCTTGACCCTGCTGAAGCAAAGTTATTGGCTCGTAAGCGTGAAGAATTAGGAATCACTTTTGAACAACACCTCGAGATGCTTCAAAGTATGTTGGAGCGCTCTTCATGAAAGCAGAGAATACACCATTTTGGCACGCGTTAGAATTAGCATGGTGTAGTGATGGCGCTCTTTCTTTGCACAGTATCAGACTTCTTGATGCTATGCAGAACATGATTGGGTTATCAAATTCAGAACGGGCAGAAATCGAATCACATTTTGAGGAAGATGTAGTCTATGACTTGACAAGAGCAGGCTTTGGTTGTGGGGACCAGGCATTGGCTGCTTGGGTTGGAACTCTTACTTTCTTAGATGACCCAGCAAGTTATGATGTGTCAAAAGCCATGGGTAAAGCAGCTATGCTATCAGGGCTCTCTAGGGAGAGGTGGCTTGCAAGTCACTCATGGATGGGCCAACTTGGCTTAGGTGAACCGTACGCAGAGGGTGTTTGGCTAGAGGGCGAAGAGGCTGGAGAAATTGCTAGA
>CAUZFJ010000096.1:0-5415 GCA_963579105.1 Candidatus Thalassarchaeaceae archaeon | reverse complement strand
GGTATTTTGTAAATGCCATTGGTCGGAAAATTTTGTATCATTTGGAATCATCTTCTTTGAAGCGGTCCACTGCACCAATGGATACGCGACTTCAATCACTCCAGCAGATTGCATATCAGCAAATTTTGCTGCCACTCCATCAGACCCATGTGTTGCATAGATGGGCATATCTTCAACATCAATAATCCAAGTGTTTGCCAAGTCACGAGCCTCCTTCCCTAGAGGTGTTGCGCTGACTACTACCCACTGTTCTACGCCATTCAGTTCAGCATCGGAATATTGTGACAAATCACTAACTCTTGCAAAGGCAGATCTTACAGCCGGTGAAAAACCGTATGTGATAGATGCATCCTCCATATCATCAGAAAGGGGTGCGCCTAACATCGAGACATTCTCTTTTACTGGTTCGAAGGCGTTTGCTAAGGGGGCAAGGGTTGAGAGTATCAGCAAAGTGACAACAAAACCCCATCGCATAACCCAAACGCCACTCAGGTCCCAATTAGCACTTACCCTTGTAAGGGCCAAGTATGGGTATTGAGAATAGTACTGAAAAGTGACCTATTCTGCTTGAAAATCAGCGATAGCCGCGTGGACTTCCTCGTCCTTCATTAATCGGCGCTGGTTCTTTGCAATCTCAAACAGATGCGCTACCAAATCATCATTTACATCGTACCCATTTTTCCCTAGCCAATAAATGATGTTTGACCTTCCTGACATGTGGCCAATTCGGATCACTTGCTCCAAACCAAAATCGTTGGCAGGTACCCCTGAATAAACTCGGTCAGCCAACCAATGGTCACCTTTTTTCATCGCTTTGATGACTGCTGACGCGTGGACTCCAGTCCCAGTCTCAAAAGCATCAGCACCAAACACTGGGTAATTGCGCGGCAGCGCAACTTCAACATATTCATGCGCCTTGCGCATATACTCATTGAGTAAAGTCAAATCATTTTCGATAACACCCATCAAACTGAGATTTACCAAGGTCTGGTCTAGCGGTGCATTACCTGCCCTTTCACCAACTCCTAAAGCAGTGCCGTGAATCACATCAGCTCCAGCCTCGACTGCCGCCAAATTGTTGGCAACCCCCAAACCCCGGTCTTGATGCCCATGCCAGTTCACCTCAATATCCCGTCTTTTCACCCCAGCATCAGGAATTACCTCATCCTGAATGAAACCTAGTAACTGTGTCACGCCGTTCGGAGTCACATGTCCGCAAGTGTCGCAAACGCAAATTCTGTCCGCACCCAACTCTATTGCGCGGGTGTAAACTTGCTTGATTTCATCCGGCTTTGAACGGGTTGTATCTTCAGTCACAAACATGACTGGAATATCATTGTCAACAGCGAATGTAACCGCTTTTTCAGCAGTTGATAGAATCTTTTCCATCGTCCAATTCTCTGCGTATTGACGAATGGGCGAGGTGCCAAGGAAGGCACTCGCCTGAATCTGCATCTCGTGTTTTGCTTGCAAATCTACAAGCGGTTCAATATCACCAATCATGGTGCGAACCGCGCAACCAGGCCGAATTTGGAAATCATTGGTTGAAATCTCTTCCAGCATTGCATCAATGTGGCCAATATGGAAAGGGCCTGCTCCTGGCAGTCCAAGGTCTACTTTCTGTATGCCAAGTTTTTCCATGTAATTCAACAACTCAATTTTTTGTTCAATTGTTGGATTTCTAGCGCTCGGACTCTGTAGTCCGTCGCGCAAAGTTTCATCGTCAAACCATACACCGTGTGGGTGGTTTGATGAATTTCTATTGAAATCGTAGTTAACTACATTCCAATCATAAACAAGGTCGCTCTCTTGCATTGTAAATCACCAATGTGGTCGCACAGCCTGCGCCCGCAAGCGGGCAGAGGCCCTCCTTTGGTAAAGACTCAACGACTCAATTAGTGACAAGTATTGTGCTAATCATTTGCGATCTCGGCGTATTTTCCAGCATTATTTGGAAAAGACTCAACGACTGAATTAGTGACAAGTAATGTGCTAAGCATTTGTGAACTCAGCGACTCATTCCGTTATTGACGCGACTGGTTTCGTTCGTGTTTCAAGACTATTTTTTGGGTCATGTTTCCAAAGTTTGTAGACTTCACGCATCGCACAACTCGCAAGTAAAATCAATCCAACATAGAATGATGCTACAACCATCACCATTGTTACAAACAATAGTGCAAGGTACTTCATTGAAATCAGGAAAGAAGAGAACGCTGACGGTATTTTTCCCTTTTCGTCGCGCGGTTCTCTGAGGTCAATGTTGAGAACTGATTGGTTATACCAAACACCCAGGAGTAATGCCCACGCAAAGTAAGTCGTCGAAATTGCCCAGCCCGTACTCCACACATCATCACGTGGAAAACCCCACATAATCGGGTCGATGAACATGGCAGATATTCCTATGAGCAGTGCAGTGTAAACTCGCATCTCTGAAATCGTATGTTTACCACCCTTTACCGATGGCAGCATTGGGACTTTCGCCAGTGAATACTCGCGGTCACGGAATAGTGCTAGAGCCCAAAAGTGCGGCGGTGTCCATAAGAAAATAAGCATGAACATTAGCCAAGGTAGTGCTGCTCCAAGATTTAGGACGGCACCAAAATCAAAAGCATGAGACATTGTCAAGGATTCATTTGCTGCTGCCCAACCAATGAGAGGTGGTGTTGAACCCGCAATTCCACCGATCACAATATTTTGGCTAGTCCGTCGTTTTAGCCAGATGGTGTAAATTATCACATAGAATAACACGCTGAAAGCGGCCCAGAATGCGGCCACTGCGTTGGCCATTTCAATCAGCCAAATAGTACCAATAATTGCCAAAAATATTCCTAGCAGTAATGCGGTACTTGCCGTCACATTTCCGGATGGCACTGGGCGCTCAGCAGTGCGCCCCATAAATGGGTCAATATCGGCATCATACCACATATTGATTGAATTAGCACCTCCAGCAGTGAGAAAGCCACCAACAAAGACTACAAAACAAGTCCACAATGTGGCCATTACATCAAATCCATTACCGAGATGGTACTGAATTATGTCATGTACCAGAACTGCTGAAAGTGCCGTCACTTGAAGTAACGAAATTACCACTGGCTTAGTTAAAGCAACTAAGGCACCGATGGTGCTAGTGCTGTCAATTTCAGGTGCGGCCTCTGCCATCAAACCGACTCGGAAAGCCGCCCGTCTATCAATCAGCCGTCTCATTTAGGTGGCAAATTGTGTATCCTAGCCCTAACAGGAGAATTACATCAGTTCCAAATGACAGATGTGCCAAAGAAAGGAGTTCAGGGAATCCGTCTCCAGCCGCCAAAATCACATAAGATGCACCGACCAAGATGTTGGCAAAAAATGCTAAAACAGCGACACCAAAAGCCAGTTGTAGGTTTTTTGCTTCTCCATTAAGTCTATTCTTTAGGTCAATATAACCCTTCACCAGCCAAATAGCAACTAGCAAAACAGCGACCCTGTGAATCCATGCGACGAACACAGCAATATTTCCCAAAATATCAGGAATAAGTGATCCTTGACAGAGTGGCCATCCCTGCCACCAGCCCACCGAACAGCCCGTGTTGAATGACCCTCCACCGCCTGTCGCCACCCAAACTCCGAGTAAGAGTACGGGTAAAGCGCCAAGAGTGAAAATCCCGAAGTTCTTCTTTTCTTCACTAGATATAGTGCTTGAAAGAGTCGCCCATTTGGGGAATTCACCAACATCCCGTAACCAGAGCAACCACCAGTAAAACAGCCAAATGGTGTAAATAAGAGCGAAAATTAGGTGCAGTACAACTGACCAAGAGTGATTGTCAAAGTAGACAGTCATGGCACCAAGACCGCCTTGTGCAAGGACGATGATGAGGGCGGTTTTGGCGGCAAACCAATTTTCATCAGAAAGTTTTTCCCGGTTTTTGTAAACCTTGTACAGGCCAACAAGTACGACTGCGCCTGAACCAGTTGCTAGCAGTCGGTGAAACCATTCTGTGAATATTTCAAACGATGTGTAGCGGTAATTTTCGCCGCGTGAATCGTATTCACCAGTACTTTCGTACCATGCTGTTTGGTCCGCTTCACTGACATCAAAGCCAAGGGTGCCAAAACAAGTTGGCCAGTCAGGGCATGATTCCCCAGCGTCATTGATTCTGACAAATCCACCGGCTAGGATAACAGCCAATGCCATAACACCGAGAAGTAGTGGGATGTTGCAAGCGCGCAACCAGTTCCCCATGCACACTCGTTATGGTAGCCGCTATATCAACAAACGGCCGCGACTGTTTTAGATGGCGAGCAATCAATTAGGAATTTTGCTCGCCGCGATGCTGATTTTGCTCTCTTCAATAATTTCTGTTAGCCCAGTAACAACTCCTGCATTAGCAAGCAGTGAGGGTGTGTCTTTCTTACCTGGTGAAGTAGTCATGGTGATGTCTATGCCAATTTACGATGGTTCTGGAAATTCAAGTAATGCCGAACATTCACCGCATCTTGTTGAACTCCATACTGCGACGTGGTGTGCTCCATGTCGTGTTGCAGAAGATGAAGTCGAAGAATTAGAGACGTGGTGGCCTGGTGTCAAGACAATAGCCTTTCATCCATCTCTTGACAGCCCTGATGAGTTAGCAACAAGTGTAAGTTCAGAAGTTTATGAGAATTACAATCTTAGCGGATACCCCTCAATCATCGTTGATGGCCACTGGTCTTTATTGGGTGATAAACAGGTAACAGACCTGCAATCCCTACTATCAAACTTATCTGCAAACAATCTGCCAAGACAAGGTAGCACTAACCTTGAATTCACTTGGCAAATGGCTGACGACAATGTCACGATAAATTGGAATTTAACCTCCCAGCAAGATGTAAAAGTTGACTTTATAATTAGTCAAGATGGGGTGCTTTGGCCAGGCACAACCCAAACTATTGACAAAGTTGTGCGAAGTGGATTGACAAATTTAGGCGGCGAGAATGAGCAGACCTTTTCTGTGAATCAAACAGGTGCAGGAAATCTATCATTGACAGCAATAGTTAGGGTGTCAGGTGAAGTCACCCTTGAGGCAGGTTCTGAAATTCCCTTGTTCGGTGAGTTAGCCGATACGTGGGATGAACCAGAAAGCGTTCGCTCGCTTTCACCCAAATTTATTGCAGTATTTTCAATACTAATTTTCATTCTCGCTTTGATTCCTATGCGACATACTGTTCCGGTACTTTTCCGCAAGCAGCAAGCACCACCACAATCACATGACGGGGAAGAATGATTGCTAATCGAACCCGAATGGCTTATCAAAGAGGGGCTCTCGCCTTAATCGCACAGACATTGTCTGTAGGTGATAGCCAATGGTAAAACCAAAGAGACCACACACCCGTTTTGAAAAGGCAAGAATCATTGGTTCACGAGCTCTGCAAATCAGCATGGGTGCGCCACTTTAT
>CAUZFJ010000095.1:0-5435 GCA_963579105.1 Candidatus Thalassarchaeaceae archaeon | reverse complement strand
GCCTTTGCGTCCAGTATATCCATCAGCAATCATCTGTTGAATCATCTCTCCGCCTTCACCAGCAAACCGATGAATCGCATCTGAATCATCGAGATTAGTTAGCAAACTCTCCATGATGTGTGGGATGAGGTCAATGCCAACGAGGTCCATCAGACCGAACACTGCAGTTTTTGGAAGGCCTATTGGAAGTCCCAACATAGCATCAGCTTGTTCTACAGTAAACCCTCTTTGAAGTGTCTCATAAATCGCCCTTTGTACAAAGAATACGCCCAATCTGTTACCTATGAACCCTGGACGGTCATTGCACATTACCACTTGTTTCCCTAGGCGAACATCAGCGAATTGGGTAAAACAAGAGAGAAAATCGTCTGGTACTTCTGAACCTGAAACAACCTCAAGTAAAGGAAGATATCTTGGTGGATTAAAGAAATGGGTGATTAGAAATCGTGAGGCTAGATTCTGATTCATACCCTCCACTAGGGCTGAACGAGGTAATGTTGAGGTGTTTGATGAGAGGACTGCTTCAGGATTGAGGTGTGCTGAGAGTTTAGAGTAGACTTGATGCTTGATGTCCAATCGTTCCAATACGACCTCAATTGCCCAATCTATTTCAGCCAATTGATGAAGATCATCCTCTAAGTTCCCAACCTTGATTCGAGAGGAATAATCAGGATGCATCAACATTTCAGGATTAGACTTAGCCATTGATTGAATAGCACTTTGTGCGAAGGCATTCCTGTCCCCACCTTCTTCAATGTCAGGTGGAACAATGTCAAGAAGTAGGACTTCACAACCAGCGTTAGCACAATGGGCAGCAATTCCGGCGCCCATTACACCAGAACCGATAACGGCTACACGTTGGATTTCAATCATTCATTCACTCTCCTCAGTCTATTCTCTCCAACACTGTGGCGATACCTTGACCACCACCAATACACATGGTGACGAGGGCTGTGTTTGCACCATTCCTCTGCAATAGTTGGACTGCTTTTCCAGTAATTCTCGCACCACTAGCACCTAGTGGGTGACCTAGCGCAATTGCTCCACCGTCTAGGTTTACTTTCTCAACATCAAGGCCTAACTCTTCAATGACTGCAATTGACTGTGCTGCGAATGCCTCATTTAACTCCACTAAGTCAATGTCCTCAAGTTCCAAACCGGCTCGCTTGAGAGCTTTCCGGCTCGCTTCAACTGGTCCTATTCCCATCAATTCAGGATCACAACCTGAAACTGCAGAAGAGAGAATGCGAGCAAGTGGGGTTAATCCATTACTCTTGGCGAAATCTTCACTACACACTAACAAAAAGGCGACACCATCAGTCAATGGCGAAGAAGTGCCTGCAGTGACCGTGCCGTTCTCGTCGAATGCAGGTCTAAGACCTGAAAGGGTCTCTACATCAGTATCTGCTCGAATACAGCCATCAATCTCAACTAACCCATCTTCAGTTTGAATGGCTACAATTTCACTCGCTAACGAACCCGCTGCTTGGGCGCTCGCTGCCTTTTGATGACTCTCAACCGCAAATTCTTCTTGGCGTTCTCTAGAAATATTTCTCTGCTCAGCAAGATTTTCAGCGGTGATTCCCATCGATGTGAAAGCCTCCGGATAATCAGCTACAAGTTCCGGATTGGGCATTGGGTTAAATCCGGTCATTGGTATTCTTGTCATTGATTCAACCCCACCACAAATGAATGCCTCTCCAGCACCCATTGCTATTCTCCCCGTGGCATCGTGAATCGCTTGCATTGATGAGCCGCAAAAACGGTTGATAGTTACCCCACCAACAGTATTCGGTAAACCAGAAAGAAAGGTTATCATTCTTGCAAGATTGAAGCCTTGCTCACCTTCAGGAAATGCACATCCAACAATAATATCTTCAATCAATTCTGGTTTGATTCCTGTTCTTTCAACTAATTCTTTGACAACGATTGATGCAACATCATCTGGTCGCATTCGAGCTAGTCCACCTTTCCTCGCAGGCGTGAAGGGCGACCTAACATACCCTACAATTACTGCTGGCATGTATTATAATTACTTGATGTAATAATTAAACCGTTGAGTAGTCTAGAGTTCACTTAGTTACATAGATAACATCAAGTGTTTTAGAACTCACTAAAACAAACCTGGTAGTTAATTCATACCTCATATGAGAAATAATTGTATCACTGAAATCAGTAACTAGTCTAGTATTTTCGTTGTTTGCGGCTTCCGCCACGGTCTGATCGTCGACCATTTCGACCAGTATTGGATTGGTGATTTGATTTGCGATTCGAGGGCTTAGCACTAAATTTATGATGACGGGGTTGGCGCCGGCCGCGACCACGATTCTGCTGCTTCTTGGGCGCCTTGTCTCCCTTTCGCGACCGAGCGTTCTCAGAATGGAAAGGCTGATTCTCATCGACTGGAATGTCTTGACGAATCATCTCCTCGATACCGCGCAGATACTCGCCTTCACCCTCATCACAGAAAGCAATGGCAATCCCTCCCTGACCTGCACGCCCTGTGCGTCCGATGCGGTGCACATAGACCTCAGGCTCGTTGGGTAAATCTAGATTGATAACATGGCTAATGTCGGATACATCAATGCCACGACTAGCAACGTCAGTAGCAACTAGCACCTGAAGGGTGCCTTTGCGAAAACGGCCGAGGGATTTCTCTCGCGCACCCTGACTCTTGTTGCCGTGGATTGCTAGGGCTTCGATACCGTCTTGTCCGAGCTGTTTAACGATACGATTGCAGCCGTGCTTAGTGCGGCTGAACACGAGCACCTTCTCGGGCCGCTCCTCCTCGATGATATGTTTCAACAGGCCACGCTTGTCACTCTTCATGACGAACATCAAGGATTGTTCAATGGCCTCGACAGTGGTTGATTCGGGTGTGATTGAAACGCTTACTGGGTCATAGAGCATGTCGCGGGACAAATCTACAATCGAGCGTGGCATGGTTGCACTGAACAGTAGACTTTGACGTTTCTCTGGTATCTTTGCAAGAATCTTACGAATGTCTCGGATGAATCCCATATCGAGCATGCGGTCTGCCTCATCAAGAACAAGGAATTGCACGTGAGAAAGGTCAACGTAGCCCTGCCCAATCAAATCTAGAAGACGGCCGGGTGTAGCGACAAGAATGTCAACACCCCGACGCAGAATCTTTTCCTGAGGTCGCTGAGATACGCCACCGAACATGACCATCGAACGGATATCGAGGTGTCGTGCATATTGCTCGATATTATCGTTAATCTGGGATGCAAGTTCACGCGTTGGACATAGCATCAGAACGCGAATACAGCGTGGTCCCGACCATGGGTCTTTGGCCATTGCATTGAGGATTGGAAGAGCAAAGGCGGCGGTCTTTCCCGTGCCTGTCTGGGCGCAACCGAGCATGTCCCGGCCTTCAATGAGTTCTGGGATGGCCTGTGCTTGAATAGGGGTAGGTGTGACATAACCAACCTCATCAAGAGCATCCAACAAAGGCTGGCAGAGGTTCAAAGAAGAGAAATCCATACTAATCACTCACATGTGTTTGATAATGGCGTCACCGAATTCGCTACACTTGAGCAAGGTTGCGCCATCCATCAACCGCTCAAAATCATAGGTCACGGTTTTGGCAGATATTGCCCCTTCCATACCCTTCACAATTAGGTCGGCAGCCTCATCCCAACCAATGTATCTCAACATCATTTCAGCAGAGAGAATTAGAGAACCAGGATTCACTTTGTCTTGGCCGGTATACTTTGGAGCGGTTCCATGTGTTGCCTCAAAAATAGCAATTCCTGTATCGTAATTGATATTCGCTCCTGGAGCAATTCCAATTCCTCCTACTTGAGCCGCTAACGCATCAGAAATGTAATCACCATTCAGATTCATAGTGGTCAAAACTGCATATTCACTTGGTCTTGTCAATACCTGCTGCAACATTGCATCTGCAATTACATCCTTGATGATAATTTCATTGCCAGTGTTAGGATTAGCCATGGTGCACCACGGCCCACCATCTAACAAAGTAGCACCAAACTCATCTTGAGCAAGTTGGTAACCCCAATCACGGAAGCCACCTTCTGTGAATTTCATTATATTCCCTTTGTGAACTAGGGTTACACTTGGTAAATCCTGCTCAATAGCATGTTGAATTGCCGCTCTAACGATTCTTGTGGTTCCCTCTTTACTGATTGGTTTAATTCCAATACCTGAAGAATCTGGGAAACGGATTTTTGTGACACCCATCTCATTTTGTAAAAACTCGATCACCTTTGCAACCTCGTCGCTACCTGCTTCCCATTCAATACCTGCATAGACATCTTCACTATTTTCTCTGAAAATAATCATGTCAACTGCTCCCGGGTCTTTGACTGGGCTTGGAGTTCCTTGATACCACCTTACTGGGCGCACACAAGCAAAGAGGTCTAACTGCTGACGCAGAGCAACATTGAGGCTTCGAATCCCGCCACCAACAGGTGTTGTAAGTGGCCCTTTGATTGATACAAGCCCTGTTTTCATGGCCGATTTGGTTTGCTCTGGAAGCCATTCTCCTGTTGTATTAAACGCTTTTTGCCCTGCTAAAACCTCTTGCCATTCTATCTCACGTTGGCCACCATAGGCCTTCAAAATTGATGAATCAACCACTTTACGCATCACTGGAGTGATGTCTATGCCTATCCCATCACCTTCAATGAAATTGATGACCGGATTATTGGGCACATTCAATTTACCACTAACTAGAGTGATAGGGCTAGCAGAGGTCATTATTTTGGCCGACCCGCCCCCCCTTCATGAATGCGATGGGTAGGGGCGGTATCCAATAGCAAACATATTCTCTAAGTCTCTCCTCCGGGGAACCATGGATTCATTGGTAGAATGGGGTGGAGGCAAGAGAATGACCTGTACCGATAAACTAGGGATGACGATGGACTTGGCGTGGGGTGGAGAAGGTGTATCTCCTGTCACTGCAACCTTACATTCTTGTGGTGCTTGTAGCCTAATTGACGTAATTGAAGGTTTGAAAAACCGTGAAGTAACAAGCGCCTCGGTTAGCCTCGACTTAGAACGCTCAGATTCACAACCAAAAGTGTTCACCAAAATTCACATGGTTTACCGAGTGAGTGGGGATGATTTGCCAGAAAAATTGGTTAATCGTCTTGTCGAAAAAAGTCATGAAAAATATTGTACAATATCTAACATGATTAAACACACTGCTGATATCACTTGGGAAGTAATAGTAGGGTAATTACTCGTCTTGGTCAATAAGACCAATCATTTTCGCTACCGGTACAAGAAGTGCTGGTACTCTAGCAATTTCTCCAGCCTCTTCACCCTCTAGCCAAACACCCTCTGCGTACGGTTCACCTAAGCCAAGTTGGCCCATCCATGAGTGACTTGCAAGCCACCTCTCCCTAGAGAGCCCTGATAGCATAGCTGCTTTACCCATGGCTTTTGAC
>CAUZFJ010000094.1:0-5496 GCA_963579105.1 Candidatus Thalassarchaeaceae archaeon | reverse complement strand
CCGTGGTTACCCGTGGTGCAACACCTGCACCAATGGATGGGTACATATCCCTCTTATTGCGAAGTAATGGCAGTAATACGAGTTACACCAATATCACAACTTGGGTAGTAACCAACGGAGTTTACAGCATTACTTGGAGTCTGAATGGTACTGATGTACCAATTGGGCCTGGTTATCTAGATGTTCAATTATTATTTGGACAGGGCATTCCTGGTGCTTCTGACCAAGATGATTTCTTAGGATTTGGTTTACGAAGTGAGGTTACTATGAGTTTCAATCTCGGCTCAATAGCTCGCGGTCAAATGGCATCGGTGATGGTTTCATTAACCGACCATACAGGTATGGCTACTATTCCATTCAATGGCACTTATCTCATGACATTTGATGGGAATCTTGTCAATACTTCAGTTGACCCTGAAGGTGACTGGATTTTTAGCGAATTCACACCCTCTGGCACACTAGCAGCAGGTGATTACTGGTGGAATATTTCTTACGATGGATACCTAGGTGGGAGCGCAGGTAGTGAATGGTTCAAACCAGCAAATGAGACTGGTCTTCTCCTCGTCACTGGAACTGCCACATTATCGATTAATCTTGCTCAAGAGTGGACTCACTTAGGCGGTACTACAATAATTTCTGGTTCTATTACGGATGATGTACTTGGTACACCAATTCTATGGAATACCTCAGATGTACAGTTTTCAATTGCCATACCAGGGACTGGTCCAAGTGGGCCGATGGGAGAACCCCCACTCCCATCATTCATTCCTTTAGGTAGTGCATGGTCTAACCAGACCAATGGAAATTATTCTGTTGTGGTTACTTTACCAACTGACCTAGCATCAGCAGCTCATAACCTCACAACAGTACTTGATTTTGATACATTTGCTGGACCTCGTGGTTCTTACTACTTCATGGATACTTCACCAGCAGCATTGATTGGACTTGAATCAGAGTTGGTGCTGAGCAGTAATATTACAACAGTGATTGTTGAAGCAGGGAACCCGATTCCGTTCAATATCACAGTTACTGATGTCGGTGATAGTTCAGCAGTTATTGGAGAAACTGTCAATTTCACATGGGATTGGGGTGGCACAAACACATCGATCGGCCAAGCTGTTTCAGGTGCAGAGGGTATCACGATTTTGAATTGGGTTGTACCTCCCACAATGGACCCAGGGTATTACGACGTGAGGGTGTGGATGTCTAACGATACTTCCGACCCTCTAGCATCAGGCTCTACACGTTGGTGGGGCAATGAGACTTTCATGAATATCACAGTTCAGGTACCATCTGATGTTGTGATATCATCTGTGCCACTAAATGTGACAGCAGGAACTAGTTTCCAATTAGTGGGCACAGTCAACGATGGAAATAACCTAACAAGACCGTTCAACGGACCGGTTGGGATTGAGGTCTTCTTCTTAGGTGACCCATCTGAAACGTTGGTTGCAAGTTATATTACCGCTAACAACGGTTCATTCAACTTATCAGTACCAACTGACCCAAATAATGATGGTATCACAAATGGAAACAAGACTCTTGTGGTTTCAGTGCTTGATGGCAGTAATCCATTCTACCTTACAGGCTCTGCAGTTTCGGGGATGCTGATTATCGGTGTTACCGATTTCGAGCAACAAAACCCACTCATCCCAATGGTTGTTACCCGTGGCGAGAACATTAGTTTCGGCGCCGTGCTGGTTGAAGCATCTGATAATTATCGGCTAATTACCAACACTACAGTTGGGGCACAATTCCACGATACTTGGATGCCAGAATCAATGACAGACAGTAATGCAACTGCATCGTGGACCTACTCGGTTCCAAATACCCAACCTCTTGGGCAGATTACAGTGACTATCTACTATAATGCAACAGGGATTTGGGAAATGCATCCTACGACCCATCAAATCAACACAATTAGTGTGCGTTCAATTACCGTGCTTGTTGTGGATAGCATTAGTGCAAATCCACTTGCAGGTGGTACGTTTGATGTCACTGGAAGTCTAGTTTCTGACAACGGCTCTGGAATCATTGCAAGGGATGGCGCTGGCCTTCTTCCACAAGTGCAGATTAGCATTGATGGTTATACCAATAATTTCCAGGTATCTAATGCGATAGCCCAACCAAACGGAACTTGGACAGCAGTCATTACTTTGGATACAGATTTCCCACGTGGGACACACCTATTGGCTTCAAGTTATACTCCAACTGTGAATTACTATCTCAGTTCAAGTGGTAACAATACCTTTGATAGCCGAGGATATTCAGTCATCAGTATATTGACGCCTGAGAATCTTGACCCAGATTACAGAACTGTTCGTGGAGATAACGTAAGCATTCAGGTGATGTTGCAAGACAACACCTTGGCGGTCATCCCGAATGCAACAGTTACTATTGAATTCCCAACTCTCAATATTTCAACAACGGTTGTTACAGATGTCAACGGAACAGCGTGGGCTCTGCTCACTGTTCCAGCCAACATCGCACCAGGTCCACTTTCAATTAATGCCAGTTATCTTGGCATGGCTGGAACCACAGGAGTACTTGGTGATGAAGATACGACTCTAGTCATTATACTAGCACCAACCGTAATTATCATTGATTCTGTAGAAGGCAATTTCATCGCAGGCGATATGATTTGGGTAAATGGGACTCTACTTGATGAACATGGGAACTTGTTACAAACCGGAGGCGTACCAGCAGCCAGCATTTTGCATCTATCAGTTGATGGCAACGATACTGGAGCATTCATTGAGTCTAATGCATCTACTGGAACTTACAGCCTGATGTACACAATGCCCAGCGAAACAGCGGCTGGCAGCCATCTAGTGACGATTTTCTTCAGGGGTGGTTTCATGTGGGTTGATCCAATAGGTCAAGGTGATTCAACAAACCCAGAGTATTACCTCAATTCATCAGCTGAACAGTGGGTAAACATCAGCGTTCCAACCTACATCGTTCTACTAGGTGGCGGAGGCGATGTAGACAGAGAAGGACTACTCATCATTGATGGTACTCTGTTTGATATTGTTGACAACAGATTAGTTAACGAATCCCTAGAAGTTTGGTTCGACAATGCTTGGCTTACAAATGTCACAACAGATAGTGAAGGTAACTTCCAAGTCTACTATCCAGTACCTGCGGATTCACCTCTCGGGGCTCAGATGATGGAGATGAGATTTACGGGTTCAACCTTCTACTTGCCATCAGAAGCGAACACTTCATGGAATGTGTACAGCGCAGTCAATGTGGCTTTGATTCTCCCAACAGAGATTGCTATCAATGACAACCTTACGATTCAAGGAACAGTAAGGGATAACCTCCCTGAAGGGTGGCTCCTAAACCACTCACTTGAGGTACGTTTCAACGGTACTCTCCTCGGTACAGTGTACTCTGACTCTGATGGGGTTTGGATAATTGAGTGGACAATCCCTAACAACATTGGGCTAGGTTCCCACCCGGTAGAAATCTATGCTCCTGCACAAGGTTGGTATCGTGAAGCAAGTGTAAATGGTACAATTTGGGTTGCTCATCATTCCGACTTATTGTTGACTAGTGAGGACAACGGTGACGCTACGCGCGGTGCCTTCTGGAATGTGTCCGGGCGTTTGTATGATTCCGATGCAATAGGTTTGCCAGGGATTTCAGGGCGAAGTGTTGACATTTTGCTTGATGGAGTATTTGTTGACACTGTAACAACTGATTCATTTGGTGAATTTGAACTATTAGTTCCAGTTAGTATGGTTTCAGCACGTGGTGAGCACACACTTTCAGCACACTATGCAGGCGAGGCATCATGGCTAGCAACTAATTCAACAACGACTTTGACTACTTGGTCTGATATTGATTGGCAATTGGTTGAAAATGAGAACATCATTGTCCGTTCTTCTTCGTCTCATCCCATAATCATTGAAGGCAGAATCCTTGAGGTCGGAGGAAGTGGGAATCCAGTGGATTTGCTCGACCTTATTCTCTATTGGAATCAGAGTGACCTTGGTATTTCTGAGCAAGTTGTTTGGATGGAAGACGGTAGTTTCAGTATCCAGTTAACCGCTCCACAATATATGACAGCAGGTGATATCACATTGACTCTAAGAGCAATGGACAATATCTCAAGAAACTTCAACGGTGATCAAATCAACACATCAATCTTTGTGGTCATTCCTGTTGACTTTGAGACTGGTGTAGAAGTAGTACCATACAATGGTGACAGAGTAATCGCTTGGGTTAAGGGAACAGCGAAGGACACCCAACTGCCAGCCAGTGATATTGCAGTAACAGCCGTTCTGTACAATGATTCACATGGTCTTAGTAGAACTTTGACTGGACGCACAGGTGATAACGGTTCGTTCTGGTTCGAGTTTGTCTCGGTCCCACCAATGGCACCTTATGGCGATGGTTCAACCTACGGTTCTCTTTACATACAAATCAACTCAACTGATGAAAAAGTTGCTGAAGATGATAGAGAGCGTCTTGAAACTACTATGGAAGTTGTCGTGCAATCAGCAGCAACCATTGAAGATGGAATTAGTAATTGGCTGTATGGCGGCTTAATTGCAGCCGTTCTTGGCGCAGTTGCATTCGTAGTTTATTGGCGCCGCCGCAAGCAATCTGCTATGTCAGAATTAGCAGATGTATTCGCTTACACTGCAGAACTATTGGCTGCGGGAGATGAAACTAGAGAGGCTATTTTCAACTGTTATGAAAGCCTCTGTGCAATCCTGATGCGACACCGTTTCCTACGACGTGACTTTGAGACAGTCCGTGAATTCGAGATGGCTATTCGCAAGGCATTGCCAATCAATGAGGAAGCTTTGGTCGCTCTTGACAGCGTATTCGAAGAGGCAAGGTACTCACGTCACGAAATGGGCGAGGCTCACAAGAGTCAGGCTCAAGACGCACTTGGACGAGTACTCGGCCAAATTGATGAACTTGTAGAAGTACCACTTCGCTGATTTCAAGAAACGGTTTCAAAACCGTTTCCCAACAACGCTTAGTTACGGACTAGTGCTAACTAGGATAACTCGGCTAACTCAAGCGGTTGAGGCTGAGATGCAGTTCACCACCATCCCAGGTGGCTGTTGCCAGGCGGCTTCCGCTTGGTAATGAGAAAGCCTGTTCAAATTCATCACCATCACGACCGGTAACATTCAATTTGATGATGGAACTTTCATCTAGTTCAGCAGCACTAAGTTTGACCCCGGATAGTTCACACCCGTGGAGCGGGAATGAGAGGTGGTCATCACTGGATTTCCCGTCAAATTTTGCCAACATTGTTTCCGTTGATAACACGCCGGCAATGCGGTCAAAATTCGCTTCTACTGGGGCAAAGTTGCTTTGCATCGTCGTTTGATGAATATCATGAATCTCTTGTAGGTGTCCGAGGTCTGATAGGAAGTTTTGGTGAAGGGATTCAGGAGAGGCACTTAGGCCCTCAGTAAAGCGTTTATTTGGTGAGTCGTCGTCCTCGTTTTGGTCAACTTGAATAGTGAT
>CAUZFJ010000093.1:0-5554 GCA_963579105.1 Candidatus Thalassarchaeaceae archaeon | reverse complement strand
TCACACTTAAGGATGAGTAGGACGGTAATGAACCCACCGCCATAGGCGGTGTTAAACAACCCTGTATGTGGCTTGTCCAAAGTCAACGGTAAAGCAGTATAATTCAATGCCAATAGATTTCAAAAACAGTTCAGATTTATTTTGATAGTATCCTAGTAATAAGATGGCGGGCTGAGGGTAAGTTGTGGGTCAGAATCTGCCAGTGCTACCAAATCCACCTTCCCCACGTTCGGTATTACCTAGGTCATCAGCGTTTACCTCAACAAACGAGACTTGTGGTACAGGAGAAATCACCAGTTGTGCTACTCTCTCACCTTTGGGGATAGTGTACGAATCACCTTCACCAATCCATGTTAGTAATACCATCAATTCTCCTCGATAGTCAGCATCTATAGTTCCTGGTGCGTTAGGTAAAATCAATCCTTTTGCGGCTAAGGATGAGCGTGCTCTAACTTGGCCTTCAAACCCAGCGGGGATGGCGATTTTTAGTCCGGTTTTGATCTTCACAGCAACACCCGAGCCAACTACCGTTTCCTCAACAGCTCTCAAATCCCAACCAGCAGCTAATGAAGAGCCTTGAGTTGGTGCTTGAGCATCGGCATGAATTTTTCACAAATTGGACGGTCACTTGCTCTCGCATCACTTCCTGCGGAGCGCGTCAAGGCTGTTGAATTAACGGTGGGCTTAACAACAGTGCGTAGGTCGGCGAATTCAATGGCAGACTTTGACTACGAGTCCCTTCTCGACAGAGCCCGCGACAACATACCTCAAGAGTTGTCGTCATCCGCGCGTTGGAAACTACCAGAACCAGATGTAATGATTGAAGGAAGCCAGACGATTATCCGCAATTTTGGTGATATCATTGACATGATGGATAGAGATGGCAACCATGTTTATCATTTCTTGCAAAACGAACTAGGTACTTCTGGCTCAAGAGAGGACCGTCGTGTATTGCTCAAAGGCAGAATCCCTCCTAAGAGAATCCGTGAAAAGTTAGGTAATTATGTAAAAACCTTCATTTTATGTGGTCAATGTAATGCTCCTGATACAAGTTTCATCAAAGAAGATCGAACAACTCTTCTCAAGTGTCAAGCTTGTGGGGCAACTCGCCCAGTTAGATTATAATCAGCCGTTTGGCTTACGAATTTAAGTTCGCTTCTGCTTCTGCAATTGATATTCTTACTGCCATCACTGTATCTGGTGTGACTGATATGCTTGAGATTCCACAATCAATTAAGAATTTAGGAAATTCATCAGGGTAGTCTGATGGTGCTTGGCCGCAGATTCCTATTTCAAGCCCCGATTCGGTGAATTTTCTAACAGCATCTCGAATCATTGATTTCACTGCTGGTGAACGTGCATCAACTGGATGCTGATAACCTTCTAAATCGTCTCTAGATACAGCATACACTGTTTGGACTAAATCGTTTGAACCGATTGATCCTCCAGATAATTCCATTTTTTCTATGAAATTATCTGCATCTATCACGTTGGATGGTAGTTCAACCATCACAAATAATGGCACATTTGAGTCAGGTCCAACATTGTGTTCGTTGAGCAGGTGTTTGACCGCCTCGCCCTCTTCAGGCGAGCGACAAAACGGTACCATCAACTGCAGATTATCTAATCCAAAGTCATGCCTGACGGAAGCCATCGCTTCAAGTTCCATCTCAAATGCTGGCTTGAAATTTTCATCAAGGTATCGCGAAGCGCCACGCCATGCAATCATAGGATTCTCTTCTTTAGGCTCAAAGATCCTGCCACCGAGTAGTTCGCGGTATTCATTTGACTTGAAATCTGAGAGCCTGACAAGCACGGGTCGCGGATGGAATGCTGCACAGATTAATCCGACGCCTTCGCGCAGTTTATCGATGAATAGTCCACGCTTATCATCGTATGACCACGCTCGACTTTCAACTGCTTCAACTGCAGACCGAATGACTGATTCATCAATAATTTCCAGTGCTTCAATATATGGTTGTAGCCCTGCACCTACCTCGCCGGTCTCAAGATATTCTAACAACTCTTGATGGTGAATAAATGTAAGTGGGTGTATACCGACTTCAGCAGATAGTACGAATTCAATTCTTGCTAAACCCACCCCATCAACGGGCAATAGCGAATCTGCAAGCGATTTTGTAGGAAACCCAACATTCAACTTTATCTTGGTGTTTAATTTGACATTGGAATCAACTTCAATTTCTTCAATTTCAAAAGGATGATTACCCGAATAGATGAATCCTGTATCGCCTTCAGCACAACTGCCTGTAACGGTAGCCAAATTTTCTAGTTCCATGGCGCCTGCACAACCGACAATTGCCGGAATGCCAAATTCACGAGCAATGATTGCCGCGTGTGATGTCCTACCACCTTTACGTGTGACAATCAAAGATGCTTGTTTCATCAATGGCTCCCAGTCTGGAGTAGTCATTTCTGTGACTAAAACATCACCCTCCTCAAAGACTCGGTTTTCATGAGGGATTTCCTCAATTCGAACCCCCTCCGCAAGCCTTTTTCGAATTGCTCTCTTACCATCTAAGACCTCTTCGTAGGAGCGGTATGACCTGACTTTACCACACCCAATTCTCTTTCCAACTGCTTGGCCAGTAGTTAGGACCAAACCACCTTTCTTGAGTTTTTTAATCAGTGAATCATCCATACTATAGCGGATAAGTTTGGCAGAACTCGCTTGTGCGTGTACGGTTTCAGGTCTTGCTTGAACAATGAATAATTGGTCTGTAACACCGTCTTTTGCCCATTCAATATCCATTGGTTGTCCATAATGTTCTTCAATTGCTAGAGCCATTTCGGCAAGTTGTCGGCATTCCTGGTGACTCAATGACCATGCCCTTCTTTCCTCAAGTGGTACACTAGTTGTGGTCACTTCATTAACCGTGCCATGTGCATATATCATACGCGAATCTTTGCTGCCTAAGACGCGGTGAACAATCGCGAAATTGCCGCGCCTCAACCCTTCTTTCCATACGGTGTAGGTATCTGGTGTGACGCTACCTTGGACTACCAGTTCTCCCAAGCCATATGCTGATGCGATATGGATAACCCCTCGATGGCCAGAATCGGGGTCAATCGTAAACATCACACCTGAGCAAGCCTTGTCAGACCTTGCCATTTTCATTATGACAACAGCGATGGCGCTATCTAGCGGATTCATATTCTTCTCAAGTTGGTAACCAATTGCTCGCTCAGTAAACAAGCTAGCAACACATTGTCTCCACTTTTGGATAACGGCCCTCTCACCACTTACATTTAGAAAAGACTCGTATTGTCCAGCGAAGGATGCTTCAGCAGAATCTTCTGTGGTTGCAGAGGAGCGAACTGCAACATCTGCACCTTGGCCATATTCTTCACACAATTGGCCGTACGCGATGATGATTGCTTGTCGAATAATTTCTGGGACAGGGGTATCGCGAACAATGGCTCGAGCCAGCGAGGCTCTGCCATGCAAATTTAGGTGGTCACTTGGGTCTGCTCCTGTGAGGCAAATTTTCAATGCCTCTGATAGGGTTGTACACGCTATTGCTTGTTCACGAGTATCTTCAACACCTTCTGGGTTCCGAACATTGTCCCACGTTGATGCTGGGACTTCGGCATTGACAAATTGTTGAAAGGCTTCAACTGTAACATTAAAGCCGTTGGGCACTCTTACTCCTGCTTTTGTGAGATTACAATACAACTCACCTAAAGATGCACCCTTTCCGCCAACAGTTGCAGAATCAGCCATGCTGACTTCACTGAACCATTCAACTAATTTCACAGTTGCCAAGCGATTCAACCCCAAACCGACGCTTGCCGGCAAAAAGGTGCGGTTTAAGGGGGTAAATAATGATAAGGTAGTGTAAAAAGTAAACTTACAAGCCGTGGCATCATTTTGAACGGAAATTTATCAACACTTTACCACGGTTTTTTCTATCATGAATATACTGTTGGGCAGCGGCAACATCAGTATAGTGAAACACTTTGTCTACAACAGGTGAAATCTCTCCTCTTGTGAGCATTTTTGAGAGTTCATCCATATGTCCTTTGAGAACCTCATGGTCAGGCCAGGTCCCCATGTGCACCCCAAAAACTGCCTTATTCGAACTCATCATTCTCATTGGGTCAAACTTCGGCATTCCCCAAAGAAATCCGAGCGCAGTTCTGAGTGAGCGTTTACTTCCACTCACTGCTGAAGAACCACCAAAGGCGTATAGATTCCCACCATTTCTGAGTGCTTTGTAGGAACGCAGCAGGTGTTTGCCACCAACAGGGTCTAAGGCGTGGTGTACTCCTTTACCGTCGGTTTCTTTTTTGCACACTTCGACAAAATCCTCAGCTTCTCGGTCAATATACCTCATACCTAATTCGTTAACAAAGTCAGATTTTGCAGTAGATGCGGTGCCGATGATGATACCTGCACCAAGTGCTTTTCCGATTTGTGCAGTTGCAGTCCCAACTCCTCCAGCAGCATGGTGAATTAGGATGGTATCATTTGGTTGAAAATTCCCCAAATACTTCAGCATGTGATATGTAGTCAAGTAAGTGACAGGTAGTGCTGCTGCGGTGTCAAAACCTACATCATCAGGTAATTTGAAGACTCTATCCGCTGAGACTGCAACTTGCTGTGAGTAACCACCCATGCCACATAGTGCTAGGACTCGCTCTCCAATAGTGAAGTTCTCCACTGATTCGCCCAAGGCTGAGATAGTTCCTGAGACTTCGTAACCAGGTGTGAAAGGGAATGGCGGGCTTGGTTGGTACAAACCTTGGCGCATCATAAGGTCGGCGAAGTTTATTCCGGCTCGGTGTACTTCAACTACAATTTCACCTGGCTCAGGGACCGGGTTCTGTTCGTCGACGATTTTAATGGCTTCTAAACCGCCTCTTTGTGTATAGACTACACGTTGCATAATCAGGGCTCCGGGTGCATCAAGAGATGCTTGGCTACAGTTCCTGTTCGTAAATGCTCAATGAGGTAAGGAATGTTTTCTTCACCCGTGAGTGTATACCACACACCTTCTGGATAAACCACACATGAAATCCCATTCTCACAATTACTCAGGCAGCCAGATTTTTGCACACGTATATTTGGGATTCCTTCTGATTTCGCAGCGGTTTTAACTTTCTTCATCAATTCTAAACTTCCCTTTGCAGCACAGCATTCTCGCACCGCATCATCAGGCCTTTCATTGGCGCAAATGAACATGTGATGTCGAAATTTAGTCGCCATGGTTTCACCCCACTAGAATATCTAGAGCCTGAATTAGAACATGATCACGCTCAGAAATACCATCAATATCATGGCTCCAAGTTCTGACAAGGACGCTGCCCCAATTTAGTAAAAATTCAGCGTGATGATTCAACTCTTCACAAATGGCACCAGCTTTGTTGACAAAATCTAGAGCACTAACAAAGTCCGTGAATTTCCAGACCCGTTCGTAATGATGATTGTCAATTAATTCCCAATCCTGATGCATTTTCACCGAATCAACCCCAGACGTGGCTATCATCAGCCCCAGTGGAATCCTTCTCGACTTCTTCGTGTAATGAGTTTCGG
>CAUZFJ010000092.1:0-5566 GCA_963579105.1 Candidatus Thalassarchaeaceae archaeon | reverse complement strand
AGGGTACGACTGGCCCCACTTGACTGGTCACCCAGATGCTGTTCTTCCTGTGCTTGAAACTTATGGGGTTGGACCAATTAACTTTGATGATGACTCCGAAGAAGGCTATGGTTTCAGCCATACTCAGCCGACTTACATCATTGATGCAGAGGGGCGCCCAAGACTTGTCTGGTCTGATGCTGAAATCCCTGTGGATTTGTTCTTGCAAGATTTACGTATTGTCTTAAATCTGTCATAATTAAAGAAAAATTATGACTTAAAACGCATATTTTCATAAATGATTGACTAGTGCAACACTCATCAGTCAATCACTGATGAGGTGAAATCATGAAAAATATGAACAAATCTTCAATTATTGCCATACTAGGACTTCTCCTCTTAATCGGCTCAAGTATTACTCAAGTAAGTGCTAAGCCAACTGGAATTAGCAATGTTCAATTTGGCTGTACCTGCCACTCAGGAAGTGCTACCGAAGGCGTCGTGATTAGCCTTGATGGTGTACCAGATAATTACACCTCAGGAGAGAGTTTTACCTTTACAATAACCATTACTGGAGGTCCAGAGGCTGGTGGTGAAAACCACGGTGGATTCAACTTACATGCGAGCGCAGGAATACTCGCACCTTTCGATAATACCTCACAACTCATGGATGGGGAAATGACTCACACAGAATTTGGAAACGACCAACGTACTTGGCAAGTTAATTGGACAGCGCCCGAAGATAATACTACAGATATCACTTTCACCGCTCATGGGAATGCAGTAAACGGTGATGGTTCAGCGAGTTCTGATGACGAGTGGAACAAGGTTGTGGTGACCCTTGATGGTGTCGCTCCACCAGCAGGAGATTCCGACCCTAACGATGGTCAAACCCCTGGATTTGGAATTGCTTTGACAATGCTCGCTTTGTTAGGCGTAGCAGCCTTTAGAGTTAGCAAGAATGGGTGAACTCACCCACTGATCATGAATCCATGATACGGTCACCAGCATCGCCAAGACCAGGAACAATGTAGCCATTTTCATCGAGTTTTTCATCAATTGCTGCCATCCAGATTTTTACATCAGGGTGCGCGGCTCTGAAGGCCGCAATCCCTTCAGGTGCGGCGATTATCCCTAAAAAACGAAGGTCAGTAATTCCTGTCTCTTTCAACCGGCTTACAGCCGCAATCGCCGAGCCGCCAGTCGCCAACATTGGGTCAACAACAAGCGCCAAATCGATGTTGGGCGGAGTAGGTAATTTGTCGTAGTAATATACCGGTTCTAGAGTCTCCTCGTCGCGGTACAAACCAACATGGAGAACCCGTGCCATGGGTAACATTTTGTGAGCGGCATCACTCATCCCTAGACCAGCCCTGAGGATTGGAATTATGCCTATTCTCGGAGCCAAACTTTGCCCGGAAAATCTCTCTAAAGGAGTGTTACGCACATCCTCAACGGTCTGCAAATCCCGAGTCGCTTCGGCCACCAAAACTTGGGTTATCTCATTTGCCAAGTTACGGAAAAGCATCGATGAACTGTTCGCATCGCGCAGGCGCGTCAACTTGTGTGCTATCAGCGAGTGGGCTGGAACTACTACCATTGGATCTGAGTCATTTGCCATTTTCTCACCTCAAGTTTTCTTTTCATAATTGAAGGCGTCAGGCAGCAGTTCTGCAAGTTGCCACACTTTGCCAACTTCACCTTCTGGTGTGGCACCTATTACTTGGATATCTCGACAGTGGTCCCACAAAAGTTGCCTGCAAGCCCCACATGGACCCAAAGGTTGGCCGGAATTTTCTGAGTAGTTAGGCTTGCCCTCGGCATCGTGTTGAATGCCAACTATTGCTATTCGTGTGAATTCTCTCTCACCCTCTGAGAGCGCTTTGGTTAGTGCTACCCGTTCAGCACAAATTGTCAGACCATAGGAGTCTGATTCAACATTACAACCTGTAAATACCTCACCTTGTGTGGTTTCAAGAGCCGCACCCACATGGAAATTAGAGTGGTGGGCAACCGCGTTTTCGCTAACCTTTAGGGCTAGTGCGACCAATTCTTCACTGCTGATTTTGCTTGTTGAATCCATGCTTAGTCACGCCCCCCTACATGAAGCGTGTAGTAACCTCAGACTTGAACTCAACGCATGAGTCACAGCGTCGCTTAACCATGGCATGACCGTTTAATTGAAGTCGCATAGGTGGTCGCCAAATCACCAAGCAGGGGTACCCGAGTGGTCAAAGGGGCTGGGTTTAGGTCCCAGTGCGTAGTGCTTCGCAGGTTCAAATCCTGTTCCCTGCACCTAATTAAGTAAAAATCCAAAGGAACAGGATTTGAACACCGCGTCAATTGACTTCAACAAATTATTAGCCATTTGACGCTGGAGTTCAGAACTGGACTGAGCGAAGCGAGGGAAGTTCTGGACCAATGTAAAATCCTATTCCCTGCACCAAATTAATTGACACACACAAAGGGGACTGTTGCTTTCACATATTCAATGCTGAATCACTTTTAGGCAAGCCTGCGGAGGGTTTCTTTCTTAACCCACGCATCGGGTCAAACGGTATAGAGGAGTTCAGGTGACTAAGATAGGCGTACTCGGACTTGGTAATTGGGGCACTGCATTAGCCAACATTTGGGCTAAGGATGGACATTCAGTTATTGGATGGACCGTGGAAACCGAGGTTTACGAGTCTATGGTCCTCAACAATGTCAATGCAAAGTATCTACCTGATGTGAAACTACCTGGAGTTGATGCCACTCTTGATATCGGCGAGGTGTGCGACGCTTCCGAACTTCTAATTTTAGCAATCCCATCTGGTGTCATCCTCTCGGTGGTTGACCAACTTCTACCTCACCTCAGGCCTTCCCATGTCCTAGTTGACCTTGCTAAAGGTATTGCACCTGAAGAGGAGGGGGAAAGCGGCTTAATTTCGGCAGCAATTGAGAAGCGACTGAATGGTGTAGGTCTTACTAATCCAGTTGTTGTGTTAACCGGTCCAACTATTGCTCCAGAAGTTGCTCGTGGTGTCTTGACAAATGCATTGGTTGCAGCACACGACCGCTCGGTCGCTGAAAGAGTTGCAAGTCGCTTGTCAACAGATACACTCATCCTCAAGGCTGCGGATGACCCTGTCGGGGCAGAATTGTGGGGCGCTTTCAAAAATACAATTGCACTTGCTTGCGGAATCGTTGATGGATTACGCGACGGTATTGGTGGAGACAATCTGAAAGCCGCTTTGGTACCGATTGGCTTTGCCGAAGGAAGAAAATTATTGATTTTACTTGGCGCAGAAGAGGAAACTTCACTTGGACCAGCTGGTTTAGGTGACTTGTATGTTACAAGCACATCACCACGTAGTCGAAATAGGACACTTGGACAAAAATTGGGTGAAGGGAAATCCTTGGAAGAGGGTTTAGCAGAAATGCACATGGTGGTGGAGGGGGTTCGTGCCGCACGTATGTTCCGCAAGAGAGCAAGTCAAGTTGGTTGCCCTGCCCCATTTATTGAATCCCTCAACATTCTTTTGGACGGTGACATCACTGCAGAAGAGTGTGTTAGAAGCATGGTTGAGCAAAGTCTCTGAGAGTCTTTTCGGCACCTTTTCAAAACCTATCACTTCATCAAATATACCAAAGGGGAGAGGTCTCTCCGAGTAACATGGCGATGGAGGATTTGTCTCAGTTGGAACGACGCCTATTTGAGTGGATCAAGAAATCCGACTTTGAGTCCGTGCCTTGGTCTAGCCAACGCGCAGCAGAGGCTTTTGATGTTAATGAAGATGAAATTCGCGAGGCTCTTGCTGCTCTAACCTCAAAGATTCCAAACAATATTTACGTGCATTATAAAGATGGTGCAATCCGTGTTTCAGCAGAATAATGCTGGTTATTCCGAAGAGTGAGTTGGCTTACCTAATTTTTTCGAACAGTAAACCATTCCTGAAACATAAGCAACCCAAAGTACGACTTCGAGTAGTGCTGGATTTCCGTTCCAACCGAAAAGTGCTTTGAAAATGCCACCGATTACACCTTTTTCATGCAATGCTGGATAATTACCGGCTTCAACATCAGCATCGCTAACATCCGGATTTACATCCCAGATGTGTTCAACCACGATGGGAGCAGCCCCCGCTTCCTGCAACTCATGGAATCCGTGGGCAACCAAGCCTGCTGCAAACAGAATTAGCAAGACATTTGTTACTTTGAATAATTTGCTGATATCAACTTCCATTCCTCTGTGGAAAAATGCGTAAGCGAGTAGGGTTGCTGTAATAATTCCAATGCCAACCCCTACTACCGCCCCAAATCCATCGGTTCCTGCACCGATGAAAATGACTGTTTCACTCCCCTCACGCCAGACTGAGAGGAAAGAAATCATGAACAGCCCCGCACCCTGTTTCGTACGGTACGCTTCGTCAGCCCACTCCTCAAGTTCCGCTGCCGAGGGATGGCGAATGAAGTGAATAATCACCGCTGTCAACAGAACCGCAGCAGTAATTTCTAAAATCCCCTCAAACATTGCTTCATGTTCTTTGAATGATTCAACACCACCCCAAACCCAAGCGAAAAGTGCTGCTACAACGAGACTGGCTAGAACCCCCGCGCCGACCCCTTTCCAAATCCAATTTGCTAGGTCTCCACGCTCGCTACGGGCTAGCCAAGTGAGTAAAACACCGATAATAAGGGCTGCTTCAACCGCTTCACGGAATCCGATTAATCCGCCCGCCCATATATCGGACCACAAGAAGGCAGATGCCATGTGGTTGTGCGGTTTAGGTTGCCCTAATAAAGATTAGGTTGCCCTAAACCTTCAAAATTATTTGATACGAAAAAAAAGATAAAAGCAGATATCATTTTTTCATACAGATAGCCAATCATCAACATAAGATTGTGCCCCTGGGTTTCCTAGAAATGGGTCCGGCCCCATTTTAATAACGGTGAGAAGATACATCTCGCCACCCCAAGAGGGTATCCAAACTGTAATCATCTCTCCAGATGGGTGCATGCCAAACAAATCAAGCATGATGTCATCATGAGTATACAGAAGATTAGCCCCTTCATAATCATGTACCACTCCGTCATGAATTGGTGAAAGAGCAAATGCATTTGGCCCAGTCCAATCGTCCATCAGAGATACCGCTTCCTGAAACCTCGCTTCCTTCGCTCCACTAACCTGAGAAAGCATTTTCACACCCTGTGGCGCAAGTACTGGATTCAAAACTCCTGGAACTTGCAAATGTGTTTCAACCACAATCGCCCCATCACTCAATACCCAAATATACTGCTCAGATGCTGGCCAAGGCGGCGCATTCTCTTGCCCTTCACTTAGTGGAAGACCCCATACTTCCTCACCTATCGGTGTACTTGGAGGGACAAAACCTGCTAACAAGTGTATTATCAAAACAAAAACGATGGCGAGAACCCTTGAGTTACTACGTTGTTGCCATTCACGGCGTTGTTGTTTGCTTCTAGCAGCTAAAATTGCTGAGATGACTGTACCGCCAACTAAAACCATCCAAATTCCAAGCGGAATTAACCATAGGAACAACAGGCAAAGAAGTAATCCAGAAATGTAAGGGTCTGCCCGCAACCA
>CAUZFJ010000091.1:0-5627 GCA_963579105.1 Candidatus Thalassarchaeaceae archaeon | reverse complement strand
GAAGAACTTGCATTGAACCAGATTTCAGCGCCTGAACTTGTCACCGTGTTATTCAGTGGAACATCCCAAATTATCAAAGGTGCTTGATTGACCAAAGTAATCGTGCAGAGATACATCATCAAATCTTGGTTGAGTGTGTCTGGACCAGTCGAACCCCCTGTATTGTCATACCAACATTCTGTTGAGATATCCGTAACCTGCGAAGAGCCCGCGATGGTTGTGCGCGTCCCCACGAAAGGCCCTATAATCTCGTTACCCGAGTAAGGCATTTGCATTGAAAAGGAATTTTCAAACTGTGTGAAAGAGGCATTCAAAAGTGAATTTGGTAAGCCATGCCCGAACTGATTTACCACCCACATATCAACAAACCATAATTCATCAAACGTTGCACTGGGCGGCAATATTGGAATGGTCACTTGACTTGAAATTGCTCGAACATAACTCTGACCAGTAATTGAAAATGGCACACCACCCTGAATGTAATCTGTTAGATTTAGATCGCTTCCTGAAATTGATACGCTCCCTGTGCATCCTGAAACATCCAAGCCCCAAGTATTCAGTTTCGGAATATTTGAAATCGTTAAACAATTATTTCCAGACAAAGTACTGTTACCTAACTTTGAATCAAGAGTTCTTCCAGTCCATTGGATGCCAGAGTGGTTTCCATACAGATTGATTCCCTCTAGTCTTGCATCAGTATCATCAATCGTAATGACTGGAGCACCAGCAGATAGGTTTGCATAGATTTCTGCGCCATCAATATCAACCCAGCCATCCCAATTCATATTTGAATCGTCAATGACAATCGCTGACTGTCCCTGAACTACATTAGGGTCATGAACTTCCAAATCAACAAATTGGATATCAACTGAATTTTCAACCCTCAGTGCTCCCCAATTATCGTCAATTGAACTACACTGCGAGCACTGCACATTTGTTCCAGCAAACATGCCATATTGATTACTTTCAACAAAAACCATTCCTGCTCCATTCTGAGCACTCGGCGCCGAATAACCATTATGCCTGGATTCAAAATTTTGTAACGACATGCGATTTGAGTTGCTTACGCGTAAGCCAGAAAAACCATTATTTTGGGATAAAATGTCAGAAACTGACGGGAATGCATCCTGAACTAGTAATCCTTCGTTACCATTATTTTGAGTAATCCATCCCGAACCACTAACATCTCCCTTTGAAACAAATATCCCTGCCCCTGGAGATCCAGAAACGGTTAGATTTTGGATGGATGGTCCGCCATTATTACTACTACGCATGAAGAACCCTGCTCGTTCGTTTGTACCACCTATTAGTGCCCCTGACTGCCTAATTGAAGTGTTAATGAAACTCGTCGATGGGTCTGTCATGTACATTTTCACACCGTTTATTGTGTTGTCGTGGATATTCACGTCTTCAAACCAACCACCACTAGTATTGAGGAAAACAGTACCATACGCCAAACCTGGGGATGATGAATTCGGCCCGCCTGTTCCAAACACTTCCAAATTATGGAATCGGCCCATCATGTAGGTTGAATAGTTGGAACGGTCAATTTTAGTCATCATCACTGCTGAATATTGGGAATCTCCCACCACTACATTTCTGAAAACAGGTCGAGTGATTAGGCTATCAGTCGCATGAATAACATAAATGCCGTTATCGCATTTTGAAATAATGACATCTTCAATCAATGGCAAAGAATCTTCAACAAATATTGCAGCTGAAATATTCATTGTCGCCCCTCCAACATTAGTGACATTTACGCCACGAATAACACCACCACTATTGCCCCAATATGAGATTGCACGAGTGATTTGATTTGTGAAATTCACATCTTCAACAAATGGTGCTGAATTAGCACCAATGGAGAGTCCAATTCCATAACGCCAATTGGTCATACTGCCATGTACATCTTGACCACCTCCTGCAAAGGTAGTCCGGCGAATAACGGGATTTGACCCATCAAACAAATCAATTGCAACCAAGTCAACATTGTTGAATAATCCGTCTTCAATTACGGGATCACTGTCGTACATTGTAATGCCAAATTGTGCGTCATTGAAGGTGACATTTCGTAGAGATGAGCCTCTATTACGACTACTTGAATTGAATTGAAATCCATTGTGCCATGTGAATCCTGATTGGACTTGAAATGTAATCGGGTCTGCTGCTGTCCCATCCGCTACGACTTTGCCATCAACATAAATCCGAACCGCTGGGCCCATTTGGATGATTGTGCCAGGATAGATACGTAATTCATCACCAGCGGCAACCGTGAAATCATTGTTGACATCCATTGTGCCTGACCAAATTATCAGTGCCTTTGAGGAGGTCGGCAGAGATTCATCGTTAGAATCTAATTGAGAATTTTCAACTGCGGGAAAAACAGATACGAGCGATGAGAGTGTCATCATCAAGGTGAGGACTATTGCGGTGCTCACACCTCTGACCATACTAAGACCTCAGTCTGAGAACCACCTTTGATGATTCCCCTCTTCTGTAACCGAGATGATTCAACAGAATGTGTGTCTGCTGCCACGTATTTTCTGAAATTATTCCATTATTACATGCAAACAAAATATCATTTGTTTACCAATGAATTCTGCATTATTTGTGTTCAATCTACTTCAACAACGGTGAATGGAATTCCACGTTGCTCTACCATCTCAATTACAACTCTAGTCCACTTACTTGTAGGTGAAGGAAAGGCGATGAGATGAGTTGCTGCATCAAGTAGTTGATGAGTAAGAGATGTTGGTGCTTCGCGACGTCCTGTGTCCTCCAATCCCTCTCTTGGTATACCCCATTCTTCATTGAACACTACGTGTGGAACATTGTTATTCTCAGCCCATCTTTCGGCTAGATAATCTACTCCACTAGCACCACCTGTGATAACTAAATCTGGATGTGCTTCGTTCCGGGCCCATTCTTCAATCGCTTCTTCCACAATGGAGAAATCATAAAATCTGCTTGAACCCACTATTACGAGATTAATTATTCTACCATCTTCGTTCAAATCCTTGCCACCGAGGCGGCCGAGTACATCGCGACCCGATTCTCCCATCATTTTGCCAATTAGAGGTATGATGAAATAAACCCATGCATGGAAGAAGGGGATTCTGAACAAAAAAAAGTTCTCAAAACGCACCTTTTACTAACAGATGAGATTATGATGGGGTGGTCAGTCGGCGGCAAACATGGAGACCGCGTTCATCCTTCTAAAAACTGAGCCGGCCCGTGAAAGAGAGGTATATTCAGCACTGACAGGAGTTCCTGAAGTGATTGAAACCCACGCCCTATATGGGGAATATGATTTGCTCGCAATTGTGGAATGTGAGACCTCCAAAGATTTGACATCTATACTCATGGAAAAATTGCGCCAAATTGAAGGTGTCCGTGAGACTGAAACCCTAATTGCAGTGGATTACTGAGGTGAAAAAAATGGCCGTAGGATTTGTTCTAATAGTTACAAAAGCAGGTTTTGAACGACAAGTTCGCTCGGCACTTGATGACATTGAACTCGTCACTGGGCGCTGGGGCGTTTTCGGTGAATTTGACATAATCACCAAGGTTGAAGCAGATGATGATGCCGACCTAACCCGTTGCATTGTTGAAAAAATTCGGTCCATTGAGGGAATTACCGAGACTCGGACTCTCATAGGTGCAGAAATCTAAGAATCATGCAAATGGTAATGTATTCTTTTTGCCAATTCCTTGCCAATTCCAGGGGCTTGACGAAGATCCACCACGCTAGCATGGTCTATACCTTTTCGCCCACCAAAGTGCCTGAGAAGTGCCTGCAATTTTTTGGCACCCAGCCCTTCAACTTCCTCTAATGGGTCAAGCAACGCTGTTTTACCTCGTCTTTTCCTGTGGAACTTATTGACAAAACGGTGAGCCTCATCGCGAGCATAGACTAGCAATCTACCTCTCCTATCAAGCACCATTGGAGCATGTCCATCCCGGTATAATGTCTCTTCTTTTTTGGCTAATGCAGCAAGTGGAATACGCTCTGTCAAACCATGTTTTTCAAGCAAGTCTGAAATTGTTGAAAGATGGGTTTGGCCGCCGTCTATTAGTAGTAAATCCGGCCATTCTTCTTGGCGTTTCAACCACCTATCAACTACCTCCCTCATCATTCTGAGGTCGTCAAACACTTCGCCTTTGACACGGTATGTTCGATACCTCTTTTTGTCCGGCCTACCACCTCGCAGTGTCACACATGCACCTACTTTTTCTGAGCCTTGTAATTGTGCCATATCAAAGCAAACCACAACGTCCAATGACCCCATGCCTAGGTACTCTGCCGCTTCTATCGCCGAGCGATTCTCAAGATTGCCAGCGGCTCGTTTTTCAAGGGCTCTTTCAGCCTGCATTTCCGCATTTTGGTCCGCTAATGCTCTGAGAGTTGCCAACTCACCACGGATTGGAACTCTAACTTCAAGTGCACCATTTCTTCTATCTTTTAGCCAGTCTTCAAGTTGCTGTCCGATAGGTGTCGGAGTGAGAATTTTAGCTGGTGGACGACGCGAATGATAGTGTTCTGATAAGATGAGGCTGATAGATTCGGAAACATCACCTCTGTGCAGCAGAGGATAGTGGGTTTTTCCCGTAACCACTCCTTGTTTTGCGTGTAGAAATACTACTGCGCCAAGATCGCCGCGGCTACCAAAGCCAATTGCGTCTATATCTTGATAAAACCTACTTGAAACCACCTTTTGTGAAAGTGTTCGCTGTACTGATGCGATTAAATCTCGACTTCTTGCCGCCTCTTCAAATTGCATTTGTTCACTTGCCAAATCCATCTCTTCTTGCAAGGCGGTCAGTAGAGATTCAGCATTTCCTTCCATAACTTGAGTAACAGCCTCAACTCGTTGATCATAACCTGTTGCATCAATACAAGGAGCGGAACACAATCCAATGTGCATTGCTAAACAACCCTGCGGTAGCAGACTTGGACAATCTCTAACCCCAAATTGCCGCCTCAAAAGTTGCATGACTCGTTTGGCTGCTCCTGCATCGGGAAACGGCCCCCACAGTCTCGAATTTTCAGGAGGGTGGCGAGTGTAAATGATACGCGGAACGTCATCATCTGTGATAGCGATGAATGGATATGACTTATCATCAGTCATCAATGAATTGTATTTTGGTTTGTGACTACGAATTAATTCACGCTCTAGCGTTAATGCTTCCCCAGGATTTGGTGTCACAATGCAATCAACATGGTCAGCCTCCTCAACCAATTTAGGAATCATGTTTCGGTCTGGATTACTTACAAAATAAGACTTCACACGTTCTTTTAGTACGGTTGCTTTACCAACATATAACACTCTTCCATCATCACGTTTGAAGAGATATACACCCGGCTTTGAGGGCAGATGCAACTTGGATGCATCCACTGACATCAGACAATCGGGGAAGGTGAAGGGAAATGAACCCACGCCTCGCCTCACGCAATATGCTCAGCGAGGCGCAGACTAGACTACTGCGGCTTCTAGCCACATTCCCAGACACACTGGAGGATGCGTGGGATGTTCCCCGTGAACTTTCTCTTCCCGGTTTAGCAGAACGATTAGGAGTAGTCCGCTCAGCGCTAAACCCACCTATTGCTTCGCTTGAGAAAGACAGGT
>CAUZFJ010000090.1:0-5644 GCA_963579105.1 Candidatus Thalassarchaeaceae archaeon | reverse complement strand
ATCCCAATCCTCTGTCACTCGTTTTTGCTCCCAAGTCACTTGCCAAGTACGAGTGCTGACATTGATTTTGAAGGCCTCACGCGCTGAGGCACCACGGTCGTCCGTAACTACAACTGCTCCTTCAAATTCACCCGACTTATTGAGAAGCATTGTAATTGATGATGCGCTTGAGTCAACATCGTTTCTAGAGTCCCCATCACCATCAGAATCATCGCTTAAATCCAAATCCCAAGCCCAGGCAAGAACTCCTCCTTCTGGGTCAGATGAACCCTCGGCATTGAGAGTGATTGACTCACCTACCTTGGCCATTGGTTGAGAGAGAAGCTCAATCACAGGGTATGCGTTTACATGAATCGTCCAATGTGTTTCATCAGTGCCACCCTGGTCATTCTCTACAATCAGAGACACCTCGTAAGTACCCGGTGTTGAAAATACATGATTGGTCAATCCTTGGGTGGTAGTTGTGGTTGAACCATCACCAAAATCCCATGAAAATTGGGTAATGACTGTTGCATCTGGAGTTGAAGATTCTCGCCCATCAAAATTAATTGGCTCACCAGAGTTGATTTTGTCAACATCAACAGTCAGTGAGGCTGTTGGCTCTGGGGGGCCAATTGGGTTAGTACATCCTGATAGGAGGACGCTTGCTAGCATGATGATTGCAAGGCTGTAAGAACGACGCGTGGTGACTCTGTTCTCCTCCCTCATAATTTCACGAGCAAAAACCATCGTTTAACAGTATGACGCTATATTGTCTTACTTTTTTACTAATCAATGATGATTTCCAACTCACCAGATGAGTTCATTCATCAGTTTTCTGCCACTCTATATCATCATCTAAAACGGGAACTTCAACCTGCTCATAACCACTCAATTCTGAGTTTGATGCTGCAGCCTCAGCCAAGTGTCTATCCGCTGTCACCGGGTCAACAGCATCACCTTGAGCCATTGTATAATGGTCTTCCATAGGAGATTCTACTAGCAAATCATCCGCTTCAGCTTGCTCAACATGAAAATCTACAGGAACTTCACTCTGCTCAACTTTTGGTTTCGCTAAGGTATCATCATCAAGTTCAGAAAGTACGTTACTTCGGGTATCAACATTTTTTTGCGCATAATCTTCAGCGATTTGTCCTTGAACCTCTTGTTCTAATTCTTCAAAGGTCTTAGGTTCTTCTTGAACTGGCCCGGACCGCCCAAACAACCTGCTTATCCATCCCATGCACGGCAAACTATGCACCCCCACATAGGCTTCACCCATCCTTGACTCACTTTCCACAACTTCAAACGGGGCAGACCCGCCCGTGACAATATATGGCACACGACCCACTTGCTGGCTGTCGCGTAGTTGGATTTGATTTGGAAACTACAGGTTTACGGATGAATACTCATCGCATCGTTCAATTTGCAATTGTTGGTAGTGAACATGATGGTTCCTCAATTCATTTTGAGTCATTGGTAAATCCACAACGAAGCATTCCAGTAGATTCTTTTCGAATTCATGGTATTAGTGATTCAGATGTCAAGCATCAGCAATTATTTGGACACCACATTGAGGAACTGAATGAACTATTCACAGATTCTGTTGTAGTTGGCCATAATGTCAAAGCATTTGATTGGCCATTCATGGCTAAGGAGTATCTTAGATTTGGCAAAACCATGCCCCAACCTCGAGCAATTATTGACACTCTTCAAGTTGCGAGAAAATTGAAATTACCTAAACCTCATGGTTTAGGACCGCTTTGTGAGAGATTTGATGTCAAACTAGAGAACGCCCATGATGCTGCAGCTGATGCTGCCGCTTCTCTACTTCTTTTGTGGAAAATGATGGAAGCAAACCCTAAACCATTTCGTCGACCACTCGAAGATTTACAAACATGGTTAGCCTCATCGGGTCATAATTCCTCAGGGAATTTAGGACCAGGATATGATGACTTGGAACCTTTTGATTCAGATGGTAAAATCCGCATTGATGGAGATAATCTCATCATCGCTTTTGGGCGACACCGAGGCTCAACTCTGAACCAAATCGCAACAATTGATGGGGGTTACATTAACTGGTTGCTATCACCAAATGGACCGTTTCAAGAGGATGATAGAAACAATATTCGCGCACGGTTAAACAAATCCAACGGATTACCTGACTAACTGGAGTGAGCGAATTGAGCAATGTCAAGTTTGGCGCAGATGCATGGGATGCGAGATTCAGCGGAGATGGTTGGGCCTATGGCCGGGAGCCAAATCGCTGGCTTGAAGAGAGAATTTCTTCACTAACATCTGCTAAGGCATTATTTCCAGCAGATGGAGAAGGTCGCAATGCGGTTTGGGCAGCCACAAAAGGTTGGGAGGCTCACGTCTTTGACCTCTCAGTTGAGGGTCAGAAAAAATGTATGAAACTAGCAGACGAAAATAGTGTAACAGTTACTTACGACGTAGATGACTTAGAGACTAGAGACTTCAAGCAGCAAGAATACGATCTGATTGCATGTTCCTGGTTCCATGTGCCATGGAGCATATTTACCACTCATTATCCACGTATGCTAAATTCGTTAAAAGTAGGTGGCCATTTCATCACCGAGGGATATCACACAAGTCAAATTGAGATGAATAGTGGTGGGCCATCATCTCTTGAACTTCTATGGGATTTAGATGAGGTGATGCAAGTTATTGGTGATGGTTTTGAAATTATACATGCTGCGGTTGAATCTACAATTCTCGATGAATCGGATTTACACCGAGGCAAGGCAAATGTGGTACGAATTCATCTTGTAAAGTTGAACTGAGTTTTGGTTCAGTCACGCTCAGAACGATGCAGTGGTTTCCAAGGTAAAACATCACACCAATCCCCCATCTTCCAACTTGAGCCAGCGATATTCACACTGCCGAGTAATACCGGACCGTCCCACGCAAGGTCCGACAATTTCTTGATGTTTTCTTGAGCATAGCCAGCGAAAACAATGCCATATTTTTGCCCGGTTGGAACCATCTCTCCATCCATATTGTTAGGCCGCATAATTTCAACCAAACCAACCGAACAATCGTCTTCAAGACGAAGGACTTGAACCACATAATCTCGGAACGTCCCGTGTGATTCCATTTCCCCATTGGCACGTGACCAAATCCACGACGGACACCATGCTTTCCACTCGCAAAAACCACACGCCTCACTACTTGGTGTTGCGTCAAATGGTTCGGGGCCGAGTTTACTTGCTTCCCACGCTGAAAATGCCTCATCCAAAACATTTGGTCCTTCGGCTACATAAACTTCAGAAGTCTTGGTGTACCAACCTTCAGCAGTAATTTTTGGGTGATTCGGATTATTAGCAATAACCAAATCTCGATACATTCTGAGTTGTCTACTTACTGTATCGTAAAGTTCACCATCTGGTGGTTTTCCAGTTTTCAAATCAGCAACAATCCAACCAACTGTATTCCCATCCTCATCACGGTCAGCAATCAGCAAGTCAAGTCTACCCATCAATCTGCCACATGAGGAGCGAAGAGTGCCTTCGGCTGACAACACCATTTCCTGAATATCTCGCCACTGACCCACAGTGATAGATGTCAAAGAAACCTCAGTGTAGCCGGCCTTCATGAAAAGTATATTCAAAGCACCAATCAACTGCTTTTGAGCGTGCTCAAATTCTTCTTCTTTCCATTTTGGATGCCGAGCAGTGTTGAAGAATTTCTCTCTTTCATCATCCCATTGTCTAGTAAGAATTGATTTTGCTGTTGCAGGTAGCCAACCATCCTCTGCAGCATCTCTGCCACTGAGATCAAGATTGCATAAATCCTCAACAGAATCGTGAACAGCAGTACCTAAAGAAGCCGCCATGCCAGCCTTCCTTGGTAAGCGTTGACGCGAAAGCCAAAATTTTCGTGGACAGGCCTCAAAATTATTCCACGCAGATGGGGAAAGTGAGTGGGTCCTTCTCCTATTTACCATATCCATTTCACCTTAGTCTAACAGGCCCGACTAACTATCTGCGGTGTGCCCCAACCATTAATGCCATCGGCGTTAACGGGGAAGCATGGCTGACCTTCCTTTAGTCAAAGTGGATGAAAGCATTGATGTGAGTGGGGCTATGGTAGTCTCTTGTTTTCCAACCGTAAGTATGGTGTCAAATATAGTGGCCCATTATTTGGTTGAAAGTCTTGATTTACAATTTGTCGGTGGCGTTCGAGATTCTAGACTGCCTGCAGTTTGTTTAGTCCAAGATGGTGAACCATTACCACCAATTCGAATTTATGCAGGTGAGCCAAACTGCACCGTTGAAGGGTGTGACAAATTGGTTGTTGTGCTGTCAGATATTCAAGTTCAAGGGCGCTTAGCCCTACCACTTACTGAAGCCTTGTTTGCATGGAGCAAACAAGCAAAAATCAGTTCCGCAATTCTAATCGATGCCTTTGCTCATGGAGTGGAATCCCTTCACGAACTAGTAGATGATGATGATAGCGATGAGACTTTACTCGGCATTGGGGCAACCGAGTCCACGAGGGAAAAACTGAAGAAAATGGGTATTCCTCTCCTAAAACACGGAGTTGTTGGTGGTATGACAGGCGTGATGATGGGAGAAGGTAGACGCCGCGGAATTGAAATTAGCGCAATTATGGCTGAAGCGAATCCTGCATTTCCTGATGCTATGGCCGCGGCTAGAATCATTGAGAAACTTGATTTATTATTCCCCGCTGTCACACTAGATGCAAGACCACTCATTGAAGAAGCAGAAAGAATTGAAGCCCAAATTAAGGAAATGTTGAGCCATAATCTAACAGCCAGCGAAGAGCTAGGTGATGATGGTGGAACTTCAGCGATGCTTTATGGCTGAACTCAGTTAGAAATCTGAAAGAGAAGTTTGATCTTTGCTATCTTGGTTTTTTAACTCCTCTCCACCTTCAGGTTCGTCGACTTTTGGTGCCGTTTCTTGACCTACTTCCCTATGTGGTGAAGAAATATCCACCATCATAACATCGAGTTCTTGTTCAGACAAAACTTTGACACTCAATCGATTTGCTTTGTCAAGTTTAGAGCCTGCATTTTCCCCAGCCACCAAATAATCTAGTTTACCACTAACCGAAGTTGTTGTTTTACCACCAACCGATTTAATTTGCAATTCAACTTCTTTTCTAGGCCTACTCAGAGCACCAGTCAAACAGAATGTCAACCCCAACAATGAACCAGTTGCTATTCGCTTTTCTACATCTGAAATATTGAGTTGTTCATTAAGTCTAGTAATTACTTCTTTACGCTGTGCAAGGCCATTCAACAGTCGCTCAGCAACAGTTGAACCAACGCCATCAATTTCAATCAAAGATGCGATGGCGTTGCTGTATTTTGCCTGATTACCATCATCATCGGTTGCTGGAGTATCATTTCTGTGTTCAACCAATTCTATCAATGCCGCAAAACTACCAACATTTTCAGCAAATGCCTCAGCCAATTCTGGGCCAATTTTTGGTAGACCAAGGGCTGCTAAAAATTGTGTTAATGTCAGACTTCTTGTTGCCTCAATTTCCGCCAACACATTAGAGGCTGACTTCTCAGCCATGCGCTCAAGAGTTAGCATATTTTCCATATCGAGATTATACAAATCTGCAATTGAATCTACCATACCCGATTCAGACAACTGCTCGGCTAATTTCA
>CAUZFJ010000089.1:0-5656 GCA_963579105.1 Candidatus Thalassarchaeaceae archaeon | reverse complement strand
TCCATTTCAGGGCGACCATTTTGATGCGCTTACGATCTGCGATGACTCCGATGGATGGGCTGACGATTGCGACCAACAGTGTCGCTAATGTGACGGCAAGAGACCAAGCGGCATCGGAGGACATTTCCACCCCAATGATGGTGCCAGTCAATCCATTCGCCTCAAGGAAAAGAACGGCGAACCATGCAGGGAGAATTGCAGTTGTGACACTCGTTTCAAAGGCAGATTTCGCCCAATCATACATGTAATAACCACGGATTTGTTTCGAATTGCCACCTTGTTGTAATCCTACTATTTCCCCAACCGCAGTAGCCGTATCACTCATAGTTTGACTTCCTTCACTATCTGCCATGTTTCTCCGAAGGCACCCACAGACTATGATGGTTCCACCAATCACAAAAACACCCCTTTAGGTTCAAGTGTAGACCCTGTAACGGAGAGTAAGGGGGAGTGGGTGTGACTTGGGTACAACCGAGACAAAATTCTATTGAAGCACTTTGCTACGGCATCAATCATTTTGATGGTGTTGAATTTGACCTCCGATTAACTACTGATGGGGAATTGGTACTGCATCATGATAACACTACAAAAGATGATAATTATGTTGAATTATTGAGTAGTGACGATATGAAGCCATTTGCTGACAAATTTGATGATTTACTGGCAAGAAAAGATTTCACAACCCCTTGGCAAGAACAAGGCAAGACAGTTTGTATTGAACTGAAATCACCCCACCCGAGTAGTGGAATTGGTGGAGGTTGGAGAGGTGGTTCAAAACGGGTTGAATATATTTCATCTATGATAAAAATGGTTGATGATGCCATTGCTGAATTTGAACTTCCTGAAGGCACTACAGTTCTCTATTCCTTTGACAAAAAATTCCTACCTGCTGTTAAAGCTGCGGGCTGGAACCATCCCAAAGCCCGCTTAATGCCTACATTGAGAGAATGGGGTTCAGGTACATTCCAAAGAGCAGTTGCAGCACCATCATTCATCGCCCACTCATTACCTAGATTAATGCGCAAACATCAGAAATGGGGGGCTCCAATGATTCCCTGTACTCTTGATTATCTACATGGCATGAATCGCCATCTTACATTAGGAACAAGTGTAGCCCTCACAGGAAAAGGCCTTGAAAAATTGACCAAAGCAAGGAAAGGGTTTCCTGCCTTCGTTTGGCCAGTCCGGGTACCCCATGAAAAGTTGATTCTTGATGCCGGGCTCACGGCTCTCACTGATGATGCATCTCCAGAAATCACACATCTACCAGACGGCTCACCTAGGATAACTAGGCCAGCTAGTGAGCCACTTTTTGACGGCCAACATGTACCTTGGCATGAAATGACAAATGAGAGCCGAAAAGAATTTCTTTCAGCCCAGAGAAAGCGCTGGCAATGGAGCCGCTCTGTAGATCAATTGATGGCCGCAACTAGCACAAACCAAATCCCCTGGGAAGTACCGCGAATAATTGGTCACCGTGGTGCTGGGAAAACCTAACCGCTGTGAAATGGCTAGTTAGATTATTCAAGCCGCTGTACAGGTTGGTCACGACCAATATATTTTGGCCGGTAAATAGGTACTCCACGACCACCTCTTGCCCTACGCTCATCAAGAATTTGCGCACTAATTCCTGCGACTCTAGCCCATCCGAAGAAAGTTGTGAAATACTCTGGTTTATGGAATCCTACAGCGTGTAATAGTGTCCCTGATGCAACATCAACATTCGCAAAAGGGTTGCTTATTCGTGGGTTTTCACCCAATACTTTTGGTGCGATTTCCCTTAATACCTTCACGATTTTGAAATTATTATCATCAGGACATATCTCTGAACCTAATGCTATTTGAGCCGCTGCTCTAGGATCTTCTGCCCGAAGCACTGCATGGCCAAAACCGTAAACAGGGCGCTTAGCCGCTAATTCACTGCGAACGAACTTTTCTACCTTGTCAGGATCACTAGTACCAATCCTCTGGATAAACTCAAGACACGACTGATTAGCTCTTCCGTGCAACGGCCCTGAAAGCGCATTCATTGCACTTGACATTGATGCGTATAGACTAGCCTTACCGCTAGCCACACACTTTCCTGAAAAAGTGGATAGGTTACCACCGCCATGGTCCATGTGCAAAACCAAGAAGGTACGTAGTACGCGAACCATCTTGTCTGAATCTTTGCCTGATTTACCCAATAAATGGACGAAATTCTCAACCATTCCCCTTTCTGGTTCACTACCTGATTCTGGCAATCCATGACCGCCACGTAAAAGGAAAATTGTGGCCATTAACTCCGGCATTCTTGCAATTAAATTGAGGCCATCTTCTCGGACATCACCTGTTGTATCAGCAATCCCCAATGCTTGGATACCGAGTGCTAACCAATCCATTGGATGACCACTCCCCGGAGTTAGCGATTCTAGAACTCGAAGTGTACCCGCAGGCATCTCTTCTGCTCTAGCCGACAAATCTTTTCGGAATTCTTGGGATTCATGGCGATTTGGTAAACGCTTTTCAAAAAGCAGGAAGATGATATCTTCTGGATCCATTTCAGCAAGGTCAGTAATTGGGTAACCGACATAATGAACTCCTTTTATTGTATCAACAAATGAAGTACGGCAAGTGCCGACTGGGATACCTCTCAAACCAGTATCCAAGTGACTCTCCTTAACTTCAAACAATGTTGGTTCATCCTCACTGTCACTCATTTGGCAATCACCTCCTCCGGGAATTCACCTCAGTCTAGTCGTTGGTATAAGGGCAACGCAATGAGAATCGCAAAACGCATCAACTGAATCGATGAACACCAAGTTAAAAAAAATTTATTTTCACGGTCTCAACCCAGACATAACAATTACAGCCACATAGCCACCCCTGCAACTGGGAACATGTCTAGGTTGAAGCGACGATTTGGCAGCCAGGAGGAGCCTTGGTGGGAAAGTGGTGTCAATTTCACTTGTCTTCCTGACTGTGGGCGCTGTTGTGATGAGCCAGGTGGAATAGTATACCTTTCCCGCGAAGATGCTGAAAGAATTGCTAATCATTTTGACATTAGTACGAAACAATGGCTAACGGAAAACTGTCGCACCAGTTTTGATGGAAGATTTGTGCTAGAATCCAAACCAGAAGATGGGCGTTGTATCTACTTAACAGGAGAGAAAACTTGCAGCATTTATGAAGTCAAACCAGCTCAATGTTCAGCCTTCCCATTTTGGCGTGAAAATGTAGTTTCAGAGAGGGCTTGGGAGAAAACCAAATCACTATGCCCTGGTATAGACCACGATGATGCAATTGAAATTAATGGTAATTCAATCAAGTTGAATTTAGAAGCCGACAGAATTGCAGAAAAAGGATTCAGGTTCATTTGAACAACTTAGAAATCTCTAAGTTAAATTCATCTCTTCTAAGTTGGATGAATGACTCATTTCTGCGGGGTCCGCTGTCCTAAGAATCACCACTGGGTGCAGTGGGGCCACAGGCACTAACAAATCGTCTGCAGATACTGATTCTTCATCAATATTCCAATCCGCTTCCGGGATGTATTCTTCTATCCCAGCGGCCTCGTAAGGCCGCTCTGGCTTAGTCCTAGATTTCAGAGATTCTCCGGCTCCTAACTTTGAAATACGAGATAGTTTGCGTTCAATTTCAAGCATTTTATCGGCCATTTCAACCAATTCCTTTGATTCAGCATCCTCAATTTTACCGGATATATCCTCCATCTGACCATGTAATGAAAATAACTCATCTTGATGGCGACGCAGTCTAGATTCTAACCGATCGAGGAATCCCTCACTCGTCAATTCAATATTGGGAACTTCACCTCTCGGTTCTTCTAATGTTGTGGGAAGACCTGACAACTCAATCCTGTCACGAGCATCCTCTAGTGCACCTTTCTCCCGGCCAAGATGCCTTTCAATAAGTGAATCAACGGCATCTCTACTAGTATCTGGCATTAAATCCGGAGGCTGATAATCATCAACAACTGATTCCAATTCACTGATAATATCAACATTTGGTTGGCTTTCCTTTGGTAGTACATCGTCTAGTACCTCCTGCACGATTCGCTGCCCGGTTCTCTCAGTATCCCACGCAATTAGGCCATCATCACCCCGCATTACCAATTCTTCTCCTGAAAGTATTGTCTCAATATCGCCGACACCAAACGGCTCTGCCCCAGCCTCGATTGCTAGTGCTACCGCCTCAAAACCAGATTCTGCTACACTCCAATCTCTATCCGCCGCAACGGCAATTACCCGCAATTGTTCGTCCGAAAGAGGTAGCCCCCTCACCAATGCTCGGTTCCTCATAAATAGAACCAATGTCATGTCATCAGGATTCTCAAGTTTAACTTCAACAGATGACCTTAGTGCACCACCTAATATCCCTGAGTAATTGCAGTTTTCACTAGAAGTGATTACAACTTGAACCCCAAAATTTAGACAACTGTCAATAATAATGCCGAGGTTTTCTTCACTGTCTTGACTAAGCATTTGAATATCATCAATAAGCAGTGTGCTACAGCCCTGAACGGCATCTACCCAATCGTCAAATAACTGAGATGGAAATGAACTACCAACAATGATTCGCACTTCGGCTTCAGGTGACCTAGTATGCATCGAGGAACCAATCGCTCTCAATAGATGGCTTTTGCCAACACCCTCGCCCCCATAGATGATGAGGGGGTTTGCTCGGTCAGAGGGGTGAGTTATCACTTCATTTCCGGCAGTACTTGCCAATCGGTTGTTAGGACCTACCTGCCAATTACCCCATGTGAAATTTTGGTTAGGTGTGAAGATAGGTGGCCATTCGGGACGGCCCATTGCCAATTCTTCTGCAACCATATTCAACGGTGATTCGACTGGTGCTGGAACTTCGCCAATAAGTTCAGAATGATGATGCCGAGCAGACTCAGTTGGCCTCATATGCCCTCGCTGCTCAGAGAGTACATCCCGCCACAACGGTGTTGAGACGTTTCTTGTATCCGTATCTTCAACATCGGAATTCACCCAAGCGGCAAAGTTTGGATTAGGCGCTGATGGCGCTTGGTCAGTATCAATCATTGGCGCATCTGCTTCCACACCCTGTCGCATTCTCTGAAGCCTTTGAGATGCGATGGTACCAAAATCACCAGTTCTCTTTTTGACTGCACTTGATGTTGAATGTAAAAATGGCCCATCAAATGGATTCCCTACAGCAGGTAAATCTCCTCGACGAATATATTTTCCAAGTGATGCTTGAGGTGACTCTGACTCTGAAACAGTCAAATCTGACTTTCGTTCTGCCAATAACCGCTTGCTTTTCTCCAGTTGTTGTTGAAGAAGTGTTCGCCTAGCCATGCCTTCCACCATATTTCCTAAATTAGTAATTAATTTTCAATCATATTTGGATTATCAACTCTCGAAGTCATTCAACATTGATTCTATTTTTTTGATGTGTTCAAATTGAATAAGTTGGGTGCGATATTTGACAGCAACTGTTGGATCAATTACTGAACGGTTTTCTTGGATGTTAATTCGGTTGATTAAATCATTAACAATCACTGATTTCTTCTCTAAATCAGCAAGCAGTTTCAATCCCTCCTTTGAGTTAGCCTCAATACGGTCAACAATTTGACGAACTGGATGGCCTTTATCAGCCAAACCATTGATTCTCTCTAGAATCTTCA
>CAUZFJ010000088.1:0-5660 GCA_963579105.1 Candidatus Thalassarchaeaceae archaeon | reverse complement strand
TTGCTGAACTTGATTCGGATTACGATGTCTCATACGGCCGATTTAGCGATGGCTCATGGGGTAAAGTAGGCAGCCCAACTCCTGGGTTAGCTAACGACCAAGTATGGCCTCAAGGAACCCAACGACAAGGATCTTGTTACACACCACGAGACCACATGCACGAAGGCTCGTATGTATTGACTGGGAGAGTAGTGACAATGACCTCTGAACAAGGGGTGCTAAACGATGGGCACATCTACATTGTTGATGGTACAATTGTTGCAGTTTGGAGTGGTCCCACACCATCTCATCTCAATCTTGAAGGAGTGCCCGTTTACGAAACCGAAGGGACAATTTTTCCCGGGTTACTCGACTTGCACAATCACTACCATTACAACTACCTGCCACTGTGGGATTACACACCTCCAAACGGTCAATTCTACACCAATCGTTACCAATGGAAAGATAATTCAAATTACAAACCAGAGGTATCTTGGCCGAAAGTTTTCATGTTGCAGGGTGACCGTTGGGGACTTTCAGATGAAGCAGTCAAGTATGCTGAAGTGAAGTCAATTGCTGGCGGAACAACTGCCATCCAAGGTGGTCCATCAAGTTCCGGTGATTCTTGGGATAGCATCCTTGCGCGTAATGTAGAACACTACAATTTTGGTGAAGACAATATGAAAACTTGCGCCGTCTGTGATGCTGCATACGACCCTGATTATGATGGGTCTCATCTGATAGAAGACCACGAAGACGGCTCACTTGATGGATGGTTTGTACACGTCGCTGAAGGCGTGGACGGTTCATCTTTGAATGAATTTCAACTTCTCAAGGACCAAGGATTATTGTTCAGAGAAACTATCCTGATTCATGGCGTTCCTCTTCGAGAATCTGAGTTTGCCGAAATGGCGGCAGTAGATGCAACGCTTGTATGGTCGCCGATGTCGAACATGTTGCTTTACGGCGACACCGCACACCCTGACTTGGCGAAGGATGCTGGCTTGCGAATCACATTAGCGCCTGACTGGGGCCCATCAGGTGCAAAGAATCCACTACATGAATTGAAGATGGCAGATTGGTGGAATCAGAACAAAATGGGTGGTGCATTCAGCGATTACGAACTTGTGCAGATGGTTACAAGCAACCCTGCTGATGCAATTAAGTGGGACAATTATGTTGGCAGAATCCAAATTGGATTAGAAGCTGATTTCCTAGTTGTTGACAATATTGCAGAAGATCCATATCGCACAATGATAGAAGCCATTGACCCTGACATCAGATTGGTCACTGTTGGCGGATTAGCAGTTTTCGGCGATGTCGATTTGATGCAAAGCATCAACGGCCAAGACCACGAAGTGGTCAATGGTGACGGCTTCCAAAAGGCCGTTGACATCACCTATGATAGTATGGAAGATGGGGCGCAGTCATTCTCTTCACTTGAAGAAACTCTGACAAAAGCAATGCGTTATGACCGACAAGAAATGTTCGATGAGTGGGGTAAAAACACCCGCACTTGGGAAGAGTTCAACTCATGGCTTGACCAGTCATATTCAACATTAGATGAAATACCTCTAGACCCAATTTTCACCTACGGCGATGACCGCTATTTCGATGTGTTAAATCGCTCAACTCCTTTCAACAGTAAAGGTACAATTGACCTTTACACACGTTACTACGATGTTGAATTTGATGCCAATGGCAACCGCAGTGAGACATTTATTCCTCCGGACACAGACCCTGTTATCCCAAACCCTCCTGATGATGGTGGTGGCGATGATGACGGTGGAGATGGAGTGGTGGCCCAGTGCAATGAGGGTGACACAAAACTGACAGACGATGGGTGCAATACCTGTGTGTGCGTAGAAGAACAGTGGGTGTGCACTGACATGGCGTGCGTCCAAGATGATACCGATTTCACAGACCCAGAGAGTGATACCTTTTCGTCTCTTCTTGACCCAAGTTCACCGCTTTATTGGATAATGATGTTCGTTGCATTGTCAGTGCTACTAGGTTCTGCTGCTTCGCTTTGGATGCTGGTTAGAACTCGTAAACCTTCTTGATTAAATCTCAATCAATGATTTTCCAAACCGGTCCATCTGCAGTATCTTGGACTGTGACTCCTAGCGCCGCTAATTCGTCTCGGATAGCATCAGCGGCTGGCCAATCCTTCGCTTCTCTAGCCGCTGCTCTTTTGATGAGCAACTCTCCAACTTTAGGTGACAATTCAGACCTGCGCGGGTCATCAGGTGGCCCCAACAATGCTTGTTCACGACTTGGCAGAAGTCCAAGCGCTTTACCTGCAAATTCTTCTAACCACTCAACTGCATAATACCCGAATGCAACTTTGTCATCATCTTGAAGCCCTGAGTTTAGCATCTTTGAAATCTCACGAATGGCGGCGTTAATCTTCGCCAGTGCTTCACGGGTATTGAAATCGTCATCCATAGCCACCGCACATTGTTCACCTAACTGTTCGAGAATACCTAATGTGTTAGCCAACCCATCGCCTCCAAGTTCAGGCCGTGGTAATTTGACAAGTTGGTTATGCTTGACCTCATCCCATACGGTTAATGTATCATGATAAGCATCCTCAAGTTTTGCTTGACTCCGCTTTCCATCCTCAAGAAATTGTTCTGATAAATCAATTGGATTACGGTAATGAGCATTGAGAAGTGCATGACGTAACACTAGTGGCTCAAAGTTTTGCATTGCATCTGTAATTGTCCAGAAATTGCCAAGAGATTTCGACATTTTTTCACCATCTACGTTCACAAAACCGTTGTGCATCCAGTGATGAACCAGAGGTGAGATTCCAGTACAACATTCTGATTGGAAGATTTCCGCTTCGTGGTGCGGGAACCGCAAATCTTCTCCCCCGCCATGGATATCAAATTGTTCTCCGAAGAACTGCAAACTCATGGCACTACACTCAATGTGCCATCCAGGTCTTCCATCTCCCCATGGGCTAGGCCATTGTGGTTCTCCAGGTTTAGCAAGTTTCCACAATGCGAAATCCTTGTGGTCCCGTTTTCCACTTCCAGTGCCACCGACTCTGCCACTTGCTCCTGCCCGCACAGCCTCAATGTTCTGTCCTGTCAAAAGTCCATACTTTTCAGGTGCTGACTCTACATGGAAATAGACTCCATCGTCACCGACATAAGCGTGTTCCTTTTCTATAAGGATTTCAACCATCGAGATGATCCCATCCATGGTTTCAGTAACTCTAGGATAATGGTCGGCGCGTAGTACATTCATCGCATCCATCGCAGAAAAATAATCTTCAATATTGCGCTCCGCTACTTCAGTGAAGTCAATACCTTCCTCGTTAGCGATATTGATTATTTTATCATCAACATCGGTGAAGTTCTGAACATAAGTCACATCGTATCCTTTGGCTTCTAGCCAGCGATGAATAATATCAAAGGAAACATAACAGCGAGCGTGGCCAAGATGTGAAGGTGAATAAGGAGTAATTCCACAGACATACATCCGAACTTTACCAGGCTCAATAGTTGTGAAATCAACTTTCTTGCGGCGACGAGTATCGTGAACTCTCAATACCATCCTATCATTCTTGGCGAGTCGTTCACGACACATGGTTTTAACCCCCTCCAGCCAGCCATGTTCATGGTTAAGGTGCCCAACAGCGGTGCAGGTATTGCTGACATGGAAGGCAAAGTGGTGCTGATAACTGGCGCAACCCGAGGTATTGGCAGAAAAGTGGTGCATGGAATGGCCCCATCTGGTGCTACTATGATTGTGGTTGGTCGCGACCAATCAAGGATTGATGAAGTAATTTCAGAGGCCAAGGATATTGATGGATGTGGCCCTATTTCAGGTGAAGTCTGTAACTTACTAGAGCAGGATGAAATCCGCGCTCTTGCAGAGCGTGTCAAGAATCAGCATTCACAACTTGACGTATTAGTCAATAATGCTGGTGCGATTTTCACTAAGAAAATCAAGACATCAGCAGGGTTTGAGCGTACATGGGCACTCAATCACAATGCCTACTTTTTGCTTACTAGCCTTCTCAAAGACCAACTAATTGCTTCCCCACGAGCACATGTAATTTCTACTGCAAGTGAAGCACACAGGCCAGGGAAAATGAGATGGGACGATTTACAATATGACAAACGAGGAAGTATGGGTGGTTGGTCTACGTACTGCCAGTCAAAGTTGGCAAATATCCTATTCACCAAGGAATTGGCACGCAAATTGGATGGGACTCAAGTTACATCAAATTGTATTCACCCAGGCTTTGTTAATACTGGATTTTCTAGGAACAATGGTTTAATCGGCCGATTGTTGATGTTCTTGTCTTGGCCGTTTCAGCGCCGTGACAGCAAAGGGGCTGAAACAATTGTATGGCTCGCCACATCTGAGGCGGCTCGCAAGCATAACGGCGAATACCTATACAATTGCAAGCCAGGGAAGTTGTCAAAGGCCGCAAAAAGAGACGAAGATGCCGCCAAACTTTGGAATCTTTCAGAACAAATGACCAACACAACCGGAATCTGGTGAATCGGGCTTACCCGCGCATTGACATTTTATGATCCAAACTTTGGCAACTATCTGAGCAAATGACCAACACTAGTGATTTGTGGTAATCACTGAATGTATCTATGCTTCAGCGGCTTCACGTTGTTTGCGAATCCAAATAAATGATTTAACACAGAGAAATGTGTAGACGCTACCAAGCACCAAAAGAATGGTATGCGAACCGATGAGAAGATTACTGCTCCCATCATCCATGAGCACCATAGGTAAACGTAGACCACCTAGGGCACAAAGCAGACCAAACATCGCTGAGATGTGCATGAACATCTTTCGCTTTTCAGGCTTGAAATTAGACAAGAGTCCCATGACTGCTATTGGCCCTCCGACAAACATTGGAATCATTGATGTGATACTTGACATGTCACTGATGACATAAGCAGCCACACCCCACAGGGTGAAAATTAACCCAACTGCAATCGAGACTTCAGGCATACTTTTGCCGGCAACGGTGTATGTTTGTTCAGACATGATACTGGGTATCGGCGATTGGTTTTGAAGGCGATGGTTCTTTGCGGCCATCCTGCTTGAATTGATGCTGATTTCAAGCGCCCGAATACAAGCCAATCGCCTTGGGCAAAAAATCATCTCAATAAAGCGATGCATGCTTGGCTCTAGCCTTAGCAACTTTTGGGCTAACAACCGCTACGCAATACGGATTATTCGGGTTGTTAGCATAATAATCATGATGATAATCTTCAGCAATGTAGAGATGTCCCAGCGGTGAAATCTCAGTCACAATTTCACTGTCATAATTCGCTTGACATTGTTCAATTACTTGCTCAGCGGTAATTCTCTGTTGTTCATCCGCTGTGAAGACGACACTTCGGTACTGAGTACCAATATCTGCGCCTTGGCGGTTGAGTTGGGTCGGGTCGTGTAAAGTGAAGAATACCTCAAGTAAGGTATTGAGAGGGATGACCTGTTCGTCAAATGTAACTCTCACAACTTCAGCATGGCCAGTATTTCCTGAACAAATCTGTTGGTAGGTTGGGTCATTGCTTTCCCCACCTGAATAACCTGGGATGACCTCAGAAACCCCTCGTAGATTCTTGAGACCGCCCTCCACACACCAGAAGCAACCGCCGCCGACTACCAACTTTGCCATGTGATTGGTTTGGGGA
>CAUZFJ010000087.1:0-5701 GCA_963579105.1 Candidatus Thalassarchaeaceae archaeon | reverse complement strand
ACAAACAGGTCCTGGATATATTTCTCTGGCAACAGGACCAATACTCTTCGAGACTAATCCGCCACATCGACTGGCTGCCACTCGATGTAAAGCCGCGGCGGTGCCACCTTGGACGCCGCTTGCCAACATCAATGGGTTTGCTAAAGCCAATCCGGGCACTTCCACGCCGAGTTCCGCCATCTTGCTCAATAGGGCGGCTCAGCCGGCACTCTTCAAGCGTTGCGACTCATCGGCGTACATATGGCGGCTAGGGCGGGCTCACTTGGGGAAGCGGCACGCCGACTCCTAAAGTGTGAAAATGCACGTCTAGTGGTCCCAATAGAGATTATCTCAGAGGCACAGACACTGGCTTTGAAAATTAGTGATGAGTTACCAAGTATTGTTCACGAGCCAAAAGTGGAACTTGGGGCTGAGGAAAACACAATTCGCATTTGGTCAGCAAATGGACCCCTTGTTGCTTTGGGGGGATCTGTTCAAAATCTTGACATTGTTTGGGTGCCAATCGGCCGTGATGAATTAGAGGATGTTTGGCGGAGGTTTGAACAAATGGTTTCAGACTTATTGTCAGCAGGATATCCTGGTTGTATTGATTGTGCTGGGCCGGCTGCAACTGAACCTTGGGATGAAGCAAAAAGCCGATTAGGATTTTGAACTCGGCTCAGAAAAAATGAAAATTCACGGTTTGGCTCGGGGAACTACGTTCCCCTGTGGGGGTTAATCCCTCCCAGCCTTCAACATGGTTTATCTAGGGTCGGGAAGGCGGGCAGAATTCGGATGCGGACTGAGTCGTTGGCGAACACAATTACCCATCGACGATTTCCTCGCTCGCGAGCGCACGTACGCGAAGCGACTTCAATAAGGTACCTTGTTGAAGGCATAAAATGTGCCTGGAGGAGTATCCATGAAAATGTTAATAGTTGAATCAAAAGCCAAAGCGAAAACCATACAGAAATATCTCGGTAAAACCTACTTGGTACGGGCCTGTATGGGGCACGTTCAAGATTTGCCAACAGGTAAACATAAGGACGCGCGCAAAGCAATGTGGGCATCAAAAGAGGACAGCCTACCACAACCGCCTTGGCATTTTACCCCACGGGCGAAAAAAACCGTTGATATGCTTCAAAATGATGCTAGCAAAGCAAATGTTGATGAAATTCTACTTGCAACTGACCCTGACCGCGAGGGGGAATTCATCGCCTGGCGTCTTAGTGAACTACTAGGTGATATTGCACCTTGTCGAAGAATTGTTTTCCAAGAAATCACTATGCCAGCAATAGAAGAAGCAATAGCTGCAGCATCTGAGATTGATATCAATTTAGTAGATGCTGCGAAAGTAAGAAGATTCATGGATAGATTGGTGGGTTACCGAACTTCAAAATTTGCCCGTTCCTGGCGCTTGAAATCAATGGGTCGCGTCCAGACACCGACTCTTGGATTTGTAGTTGATAAAGAATTGGAAAGAGAAGCATTCGTGCCAACTCCTTACTTTGCAGTTAAAACAGATGCTCAAAGTATAAATTTCAATGCCAAATTTCATGAATCTGGTGAAAAAGACGCATGGCGTGACCAAGAAGGTAAATTTGATTCGAGCCGAACAAATGACGAGACTCTAGCTAAATCAGCCTACGATTCTCTAGTGTCTGAAGATAATATAAAAATCACTAACAATAAATCCTCAACATACACGAGGAGGGCTCAGCCACCTTTTACCACCGATGCACTTCTACAGTCTGCGGGTAGTAGATGGGGAAGTTGGACACCTAAGAGAACAATGAGAGTGGCCAGCGAGTTGTATAACGCCGGCCATATCACATACATCCGAACAGATTCAACCCGCACCAGTGGGGCCGCACGAACGTTAATCAAAGAATTAATTGAAAAAAGATGGGGTGGCGACCACATAGGCGCGGGCGTGTTAGGTAAGCAAGATGACAGTGCCCAAGATGCGCACGAAGCCATTCGCCCAACAAGGCCTGATGTACTTGCACCTGAGGGCATCGGCAATGATGAGTTACAACTCTATCAACTGGTTTGGGCTCGGTTTACTGCTAGTCAAATGAATAATTCAGAGTATCAGCGGCGCTCATTGATTGCTGAGGTTAAAGGATTTTCAAAGACACTGACTGGCACTTATTCATGGCGTACCCATCCGGGATGGGAAGCCGCATTTGAGAACATTGCAACATCTCATCCAAAAACATCTGAACCAAGTTTCAACATTGATGAAGGCTCAACTTTGCAGATTGATAAGAATGATGACAGCCCTTCCTATATTGAAGATGAGACCAAGCCACCTCGCAGATATCGTCAACACAGTCTAGTAGCAGTAATGAAAGATGCTGGTATTGGTCGACCCTCAACCTATGCCACTACAATTGCTAAATTATTGGATCGGAAGTATATCACTGACGAAAGTGGTTCACTAATTCCAACGGATGAGGGCCGTCTGTGTTGGTTAGAAGTCGCTCCAATGTATACTAGTCAAGATGGGGAAACTAATATTTCATTCTTATTTTCATCTGAGTTTACTGCAGATATGGAGGAAAGGCTTGATGCTATTGAAGTTGGTAAAAGAGGCGCCCCATCAGTTTGGAATGGATTTACGGTGCATTTCCGAGCACTTCACACTGCTGCGCAAGATATTCGTCGTTCGAAACCGACGCCTAATCAGATGAATAAGTTCAAACAATTAACAGTTAAAATGGCAGCGTCTGAAATCGCTGAACACCTCAGTAACCGAGAGCCTGAAAGCCTTACAGGTTCAGAAATGAGTGATGTCATCAAAGCAGTTCTAGAGTTAGGTTCACCTCCAGCCACTGAAAAGCAAGCAAAATTCGTCATCTCACTAGTTGATGATATTGAAGGCCTTGAACTCGATGAGGCCCTAGCGACGGTGAAATTAGAAGATATAGATGACATGACAATGGAACATGCAAGCGAATTGATCAATACTCTCATTGAGAAGAGGGATGAAATCCCGCGTCCGGCAAGTGATAAACAACTCAATTTGATTAAGAAGAAAATAGAACAATTGGAAACCACTGAAGCAGATGTTTGTAAATTAGTTGGGGCAGAATCGATGGAAGAACTAACTGGTGGTCGCAAAGGTACTGCTAGCACACTCATCACTGAACTCATCAACAAAACTGGTGGACCTCGGCGCGGAAGAGGTAAAAAACGTGGTGCAAAGGGAAAAAAGAAGTAAAATCCTGAAAATTTATGAATTGCCGAGTGGCAAACTACGATAGAGGTCACCACCTCGCGTTAATCAATGTCTAGGCATCGAGTTGATGTTCTCATAGTCGGTGCTGGGCCAGTTGGCGGATATTTAGCCGAAAAATTGGCGTCATCCGGGCTTGGCGTACTTCTTCTTGAAGAACACAAAGAGGTAGGTAGACCCTTCCAATGTGCTGGTTTAGTCAACCCTGATGCGATGGAGAAAGTTGGTCTTGAGTCAACCATTCTTACCTCAGTTTGGGGTGCTAGAATCCATAGTCCAAAAGGAACCTGCGTAGAAGTTGGTGAACCTGGCAAAATTAAAACTCACGTGGTTTGCCGTAAATTGTTTGATGAAGGAGTTGTGGCAAAAGCCTTAGACAAAGGGTCTGATATGTGGTTGGATTCTCGTCCAGTTTCCGCTGAGGTATCTAAAGATAATATTGTTGTCATAGTTGACAAAGGAGGCCAAACTGTTGAGGTTGAAGCATCGCTTTTATGCGGGGCCGATGGTGCACATTCTTGGGTTCGACGTTACTTCAAAATGGGGCGCCCAAAAGAATTGATGATAGGTTTTCAGGCTGAATTGGTCGGTTATTCGGGAGCCGAAGGGCGCCTTGACATGTTCACAGGTGAAGAGGTTGCTCCAGGCCTTTTCGCATGGGCAATTCCTAGTGGCAGGAGTTGGCGAATTGGGGTTTGGTCTCGTGCAGATGACTTGAAAGGGCGAAGTTGTGAGCAACTATACGAAACTCTGCTCACTCATCCGATCTGGAAAGAGAGATTTGCGGGCGCTAAAGAAGTTGCAAGGTATTGCGGCCCTCTTCCTTGTGGCATTGTTGCCCATCCAGTTAAAGAGCGAGTTGCTCTTTTTGGTGACGCCGTCGGATTGTGCAAACCGACAACCGGCGGGGGTATAGGAAAAGCCTTTCAACAAATTGATGAAATGGCTGATGGCCTAATCAAAGCAGTGCTTTGCAATCAACTTTCACTTTCGGACATGAAACGAATCGCGAAACCGCTGAAAGCGATGAAAAAAGACCAGAAGAGAGCGAGAATTTTACGTGATTTATTCCTTACTGATTGTGATGATGAAAAATTAGAACAGACTTTCAAAACTTTCGCAAAGCCACAAGTCGTAAAATTAATCAATCAAAATGGGGATATTGAAAAACCAGTTGCACTAGGTATCAAGATGCTCAAAGAGGTGCCTGAATTTAGGAGCATGGCTGCAGGGGCGACTTGGGCATTACTGAAGGGGTGAGTAAATTGGCAAAATGGACGCATCTTAGCATGAGATTCCCTCCTTTTGATGCGCCCTCTCACATCCCCAAGGAGATGTATAAAACAGAGATTTATTGGGCACATCGGGATAACAAAGAGAACGAATTATCTCTTGGTTCAGATAATGGTTGGTTCATTCATCGTACAGTTTGCGATGACCTACCAAACTCTGCAAAATTAATTACTGAGCATGACTCTAAAACGGAAACTGAGAAACTCCTTTCATCTCGTATTGGTTGGGGATTATCACCCCACCCATTACATTCTATAGCAAGGAAGTGGATACCATACGGTGTTGTCATACTAATTTTTGCAATTGTAATGCACGTTCTTGAACCAGTCCTTTTAGGAGGTGGTTTCATTTCTGAAAGGATTGCAGGTAGCATTAATCTAGGTCTCTTGGATTACCCAATATTATTTGTTATGGCAGCACCTTTCGTTGTTGTGCCCATTATTTTGAGAGTGCTTGGAAATGTTGCAGATATAAGACGCCAACATATGTTTAAAAATAATTTACCTAAATCACCAAAAATCACTGTTACCGACCCAAGTACAAATGGTCCAATAAAGGTGAAAGTAACGATACCGGACAAATTAGAAAACCGTGAATTGTATGGCTATATTCGGGTTGGATTGTTACCTCCGCATCGAACCCCAATGATGTCGGCGTTGAGTGGGGATGAATTGGATTATCCACCTGTGGGTCTCACCACCCCACTTCCTCTTGGATGGATGAAACACGCTGATGACGGTTCTGGGATTGGCGAGTCAACACCTATGCTGATTGGCAGGGGATCTAGTAGCCTATTTATCGAACCAATGCGGATTCAAGTGAATGGTCCTAGACAATTAATTTCCTCAGATGTTGAGATTGATTTACAAACCCCAAATGGCCCTTGGCCAGCTAGTGAGTATGGGCCATTTGTCAACATAAATTGGGAATTGGTACTCGAATTCCATAGTGGGGGCAATCGGCCTCTATATTGGATAGAGAGGCTTAGTGTTAGTTCGGGGGATAATTCGCACTCCGTGCCACAATTAATCGCCCATGGTGGTCGCCTAGAGTCAACTTAATGCCATCCTTACTTTTGTTGCCAAATTATTTGACTTGACACTACTTCGGTTAATCGTGCACAAAAAGGTTTTACTCTCGAGTATGTTGGTTTTGGTCTTACTTTTTTCAGGTTGCTTGGGCTTTTTT
>CAUZFJ010000086.1:0-5717 GCA_963579105.1 Candidatus Thalassarchaeaceae archaeon | reverse complement strand
TCTACCATGACTGCGAAAGGGATTGAACATGTACATCCTGTACAGGTCAGACCCGACATGTTTGAATTCACAATAACTCTTGATGCTATTTCAAAATCTCTAACCGCAACGGGATTAAGGCTAGGATGGATGGCTTTACCCGCAAAACTCGCGGCTCCAGTAATTGCGCTAATTGGGCATATGGGTTCTTGGCCAGCCCGACCAATACAACAAGCTGCGGCCTCAACCTACTCGGATCATAAAAATTTAGAATCGTTTTTTGAAGACCTTGATTCAAGAATTTCAGACAGAATGGAAATTTTGTTTAAGAGTTTATCAAAAATGAAAGATTCTGGTATGCCAGTCGATTTTATCCCACCACAAGGTGGGATATATCTGTCTACACGGTTCAATTTGTTCAGTGCGCTTAAAGTTCAGACAAACGAAGAGATACGCCTTTGGCTCCTCAATGAAGCGGGTATTGCAGTCATTCCCTTCCAAGCATTTGGATTAGAAGATGAAAGTGGTTGGTTCAGGATATCAATTGGAGCAGTTTCAGTTGAAGAAGTATCAGAAGCGATGCTTCGCCTCGAGAATGCTTTGCGATTATTATTCAAGCCCATCGGGGATTATTCTTCTAGTCGCGAGTGAACTGCTTTCATTATAGCGCGACTTGCGTCTTTAGAGGTATTCCTAATTTCTTCAACTTGTTCCAATAATGGTATAGACAAGTGAGAAGGTAATGAAATTGCATTAATATGCACATTAAACAATGCGCCTTTGCATGCAGCACTGGCCAATAGACTTGCAACACCAACATCTGAAACAGCATTGGCATTCCCTGTTATTGCTAAATTTTCTTGGCAAAGTAAGAGTCGCAGTGCATCTTTAGCCGTTTTAAGCGGCACCAATGATGCTTGGTGGGTCGATTCTTGAATTGCTGAACTACGAGTAACTTTCTGTTGTTCAGTATCTTTTGGTAGTTTGAATGAAGCCATTACTGCAACGAAAGAATCAGTATCGTCATTAGCCAATCCAAAGCCATCAGAGATGAGAGGCGATGCAATTGATTTTGCAGTTTCAGATGCTTGCCATCCTGTTTTCCATTTATCACGACCTATTGTAATATCAGCAACCATCACTGTAAGTGCAGCTGATTGAGAAAGTGCTACCGCTGCCGCAGAACCGCCTCCTGGTGTTGGATTGGTTGATGCTAGAGCGTCAGAGAATTCTTGAAGAGTCATTTCTTCAAAGTTAGTCACATTAAACACCTGCCGCGTATTCAATGATGCGTTGTTCAATTATGAAATCTCCTAATTGATCAAGTTGTAATCCTTGGATTGCATTTTCAATGAGTACAGATTCCTCATCATCATGCCCTAAATAGTGTCTGCCAGAGTCTAAAATTGCTTGTAATGGCACAAGTCCAACTAATTCCCCAGCAGTCGTACAATTATCTGTTTCAGATGCTAATTCTCTTATCGCATCTGTTACCTCGTGTAGTCCAGTGATTGTGTAATCAAGCAAGTTCATAGAAACTTGAGCAGTACTCTCATCATACATCCAGCCAGCACCTTGTAAAGATTCAAAACGTCCGGGAATTCGCTTTGCTTTACCATCTTCACCTAGTATTTTCTCCCCATTTTCATCTTTCTTGAGAACACCACTAGTTCGTAGTTTTCCTGCAATTTTGTTTGTTATACTTTTTTGGTCGGTATCTAAATTGACATTATATGCAATTAGAATGGAACGAGCACCCGCTGCAGTCACACCACTTTTCGGATTGAAAATAGTAGGGCCGTAATCTGGGAACCATTTTGAATCTAATAATTTCTCTTCAAGCGATTCATATTCACCTCTTCGAATATCTGGAAGATTAATTCTATCATCTCTTCTAGCTGCTTTTGCATAAAGGTACACTGCCAAATTAAATCGAGAAGCCGCTTCTTCTCCATATCTCTCTGCTAGTTCTGTACATTCTTCCATTGTAACATTACTTACAGGGATAAAAGGAACCACATCAATCGCTCCCATCCGCGCATGTTCCCCCTTATGAGTGGCCATATCTATAGATTCTAATGCGACTTCAGTCCCTCTAAGTGCAGATTCTAATACCGCCTCAGGAGGACCGACAATAGTTACAACAGTTCGATTGAAATCTGCACCCATATCTACGTCTAATAATCGCACATCATTGACAGTCAACATCGCTGAGGTAATTGCATTAATGACTCCCTCATCTTTTCCTTCTGAAAAGTTAGGTACACATTCAACTAATTTCCCTTCCATAATAATGACTCCATTGTTGGTGAATGAAATCTATTTCGCAATCAAGACCACAAAGAGTTAGGGGCTTCTCCCTTGTTTTCGGAGCGCTTCTTCAGAATAGTTTCCAATGCTGAGGAAAAATCTCCTTTTGTAGCCTTATTTTTATTCTGCCGAATTGCGCACATACCAGCCTCCACAACTAGGGCCTTCAATTCAGCCCCAGAAAATCCATCTGTGGATGATACGATATTGTCAATTCTAACGCCTTTTGTTATTGGCATATCTTGCATGTGAATATTCAAAATTGCTAATCTTGCTGCATCTTTTGGTAATGGAATATCTATTACTCTATCAAATCTACCAGGCCTAAGTAGTGCTTCATCTAGAATATCTGGCCGATTTGTTGCTGCTATTAATTTCACATCTGCTAACGAGTCAAATCCATCTAATTCAGCAAGTAGTTGCATGAGTGTTCTTTGTACTTCTCTGTCACCACTTGTAGCTGAATCAAGACGTTTAGCGCCTATTGCATCGATTTCATCTATGAATATGATAGAAGGGGATCGTTCCCTAGCTAGGTCAAATAATTCTCTAACCATTCTGCCGCCTTCTCCAATATATTTCTGAGCCAATTCACTTGCTACTAAGCGAATAAAAGTACATTCAGTACTATTTGCAACAGCTTTAGCAAGCATTGTTTTGCCACAACCTGGTGGCCCAACTAGAATAACCCCTCCCGGAGGGTCTATTCCAAATTTCGTAAAGGCCTCCGGATTTGTTAAAGGCAATTCTATTGATTCCTTGATGAGAGATATTTGTTCTTCTAATCCACCTAAGTCGGAAAAGGATACTTCAGGTTTTTCAATCATTTCAGCACCCATAACTAGTGGGTCCCACGCATCACTCAATACATCAATTATGGATAAGGTGTCTTGGTTCAGGGCAACTCTTGCTCCCGGTTTCAAAAGATCAGTGTCAATACCTTGATTGTATGTAACTAGGAATACCGTTCCATTACTCGATCGCACAACCGCTCTTTCTTTGTCAAGAATGTCTTGAATGCTTCCAATAACATGTGGCGGCATACGCATTAGTCGGACTTCCTCACTTAAACGACTGATTTTTGATTTCTGTTTTGCTACACGGTTTTCTAAATCAATTCTATCAGACAATAATTGTTGGGTCTGCATTCGCAATTCTTCAAACTTATCCTCAAGTTGGTTCAGGGTCTGTTCTGCTATTGTCCCAACTTTATGCAAAGACTGCTCCTCTTCAGATGGTGAAATTGCGTCGGTGTCCGATACCATACTAATTCCTAATTGATTGGGGTCTTGTTAACCTCTAATAATGTATCATATTGTAAATATGACAAAAGTAGTATTCAAGAAGTATATTTGAGGTCGGGGAAGATGGTCTAAAATAGGGTTGGCCTCAGGTCCAATTGAGTATAATGGGTAGTTGCGAGCTATGTGGCGCCGATAGCGTTTCCACCAAACGCATGTCAGTACACGGAACTTTTGTAGAGGGATGCAGTAAGTGTCAACAAAAAATGGGATATAATCCCGATACTGATCAAGCAGCCCAGAATGTAGCTCGAGTAAACAGAAAGACATCAGCGGCTACTTCTGGGGGTTATGGGGGGCTTGGCACGGCTGGTAAGGACATCATGGTTAGAGATGGCAAGGAATTAGCCGATGAATTCCCTTCTTTGATAAGAGAAGCTAGAGAAAATAGAGGATGGGACCAGAGAACCTTAGCACTCAAAATGAAAGAAAGAATCAACATAGTTCAACGTACTGAAGGGGGCAAACGTCCTGGAGATATGGTTTTAAAAAAGTTTGAAAAAATATTAAAAATATCACTGTTTAGAGATATTTCGAACCAAGAAATTGAACGCTCAGTTGGTAATAAGGAATCTCGCTCTCTCAATCTTGGTGACCTAATCAAAATGGCTCGCAAAGAGGGGGAGTGATCTATCCCACCCGTCCCCCTGCATATCATTCATTTGTCACAAGATGACCCAAAAAAGTGCACAGCGAGAAAATTAGAACGCCTAAATTTAGCCATAGTTCATAATTCACTCAAACGCCCGCCACGTAGAGGATTCTTACTAGACCCATTGGCTGGTGAAATATTAGGTCCTGATGACATCCCAGAGATTAAACGTGGTGCTTCAATAGTAGCCCTAGATTGTTCTTGGAAGAAATGTGATGTTTCTTTTGATGATGTGAGGAAGAAATCTTCGGGATTAAAAGCCCGAACTTTACCAGTAGTTTTAGCAGCAAACGAGGTTTCTTGGGGCAAACCAGGCAGATTGTCTACAGTAGAAGCATTGGCTGTGTGTCTTATATTGCTAAATGAATGGGACCAGGCTAGAGATATTCTGAAACCGTTTAAGTTTGGCGATGAATTCTTGAAATTGAATAAAGAACCGTTAGAGGCTTATTCAGAAGCAAAAAGCAATTCCGAACTCATTGATATTCAGTGGGAATTTTTTGACAAACCTTAGATATTCTTGCCTAAATAATGTCAAGACATTTTTCAGGTGGCCTGCAAATCATAGCGATATTCCCATCATCAAGAATTGGCCTTTGCATCAATTTTGGATTTGCAAGGAGAATATCAATGACTAGATGACTATCAATAATATCTGGTTTGTTAGGAGCGCCTTTGTCACCCCATCTAATAATTTCAGAAATTGGTTCATTTAGGCGAGTAAGTAAATTGGTGATTGCCCCTCGAGATAATGGATGTTTCAAGTATAGAACAACCTCTGGTGAGTGATTCTTAACCAAATCCAAGGTTTGACGGCTTTTTGAACACCTTGGGTTATGATACAGTTTCAAAGCATCACCTGACGAGAGAACCAACTGAAATCTCACCATCGATTGAAATCAATTTGACATTGTCATTTCCATCATCAGCCGCTAACAACATGCCCTCACTCATTACGCCACGTAACTTTCGTGGTTGCAGATTAGCAACAAAAACTACGGATTTCCCCTCCATTTCTCCAATTGAGTAATATGGTTTCAATCCAGCACATACAGTGCGTCCTTCTGTAGTCCCATCATCGATAGATACAACATACAATTTGTCCGCATTGGGGTGGTCTTCCACTTTTGTAATTCGTCCAGTTCTCAATTCTACTTTTAAGAAGGTATCAAACTCTAGATATGTTATTCCTTCTGGTGCTTCAACCATTTTTTCATTCTCCTTTTTTTTCCCACCTTTTACCCCGTGGGTTGGGTCTTGTGATTCAGATGTTGTCGATTGTTCAGCAAGTTGATTTTCTTGTTCCAAAATTTCTTGTAGATCTAATTTCGTGAATAATGGTTCAGGGATTTCTCCGGTCCAACCCATAGCATCATCCCAGTTCAAAGCATCAGACCAAGAAACTTGGGAAACCTCTCCAGTTAGACCAAGATTATTCCATAATTGTTGAGCACTAAAAGGGATGAAAGGTTGTG
>CAUZFJ010000085.1:0-5785 GCA_963579105.1 Candidatus Thalassarchaeaceae archaeon | reverse complement strand
AAGAATCACTCTACCATGTTGATCCCATTTTACAATGGGGTTGTAGCCATCAAATTGGGCACCCTGAAGTGAAGAACGGATTCTCAATAACACATCAGATGGCAATTCAATATCAAAGCCTTCTCCACTGTTAAAGCGAGTAGGAGCGACCGTCTCAGGCTCAATCTGTTGGAATGCTTCAGCCACTGGTTCGGCCCCAACCTGCGGTAATATTTCATCAACTGAATCAGGCTCTGAAACGGTTTCCACAACTTCTTCCTCCGCCTCTACTTGTTGAGGCTCCTCATCCTCAACAACTTCTGTTACCATCGTGTTTGTTTGAACAATATTCTCAGTTACTAGAGTAGAATGTGCAGCAGTTCCTGAAACCATGACCCCTGCTCGATTCATGTACAGGAATCCCTGTCCGAATAAAGTCAAAGCCGCTAACAGATACATCACACCTTGCAGTACACCATTTGATATATCTCCAGCAATAATCAAAATGCCTACAGGAATGGCTACAAGAGTGTAAATCCGCCGCCATTTTTCATCCTGCTCAAAGCCAATCATCATCTGAATGCCACCAAATACCGCTAATACAGAACCAAATAACCACGCCCCAGTGTCGTTAGAAAGGAAAAGTGCACCTAGTGGAACGTAAATAGCACCAGCGATCCCAGCCAATTTTGTTAGGTTAAGAATTTCCTCATCACTTTTCTCAGTCCATTCAAAGTCCCACATTCTCCACGATGCCCAGGTGAGGACAAGACCGGAGAGAACCAACCACAACCCTAGTGCTTCATCAGATTTGCCAAGTTCACCCCACATGTGCTCAACAGTATTCCAAATTGCGAGAGCTACAAGGAAAATAGCAGCCAACATCCATTTTGCATGCCTTTGGTGCCACATTCTCCAAGATAACAAGAATGCTGTTGCCAAAAATGCGATTCCACCCCACGCAGTCATACCAAGGAGGCTGAAAATAACTGCATAACCAAGTTGTACATTTGCTAAAGTATCTCTAGTTTTTTGGTATTTTGCCCCCGCATCAAATCCAACAAAATCCCCAGTGGGTGCCACATATTTACCTGGGATTGCTTCTGCAGCCCGGGATTGCATTATCCCTTTCCAAAATAAAATCGTCACTAACCAAGTAACTAATGAAGCAATTGTGAATACCTCAACAATTTCATCTTCACCTAACCATTTGTTGTCAACGGCTGCGAACATCAGAGAGAAACAGAAGGCAGGTGGCCATACCCAAAATGCCGCTAACTGTCCGGTTGCCCAAGCAGCAACCCCAGCAATTACTACTGCTACTAAAACTAGAATATAAGGGGTGGAAACAAGGAGGTGCAAACCTACTAAAATTGAAAGTGTCGGAATTAATGTAGGATATTGAGCAAACTCTGCGCGCTTGACCGCATCAGGACCCTTTGCTAGCCTGAGGTCCCTGGCAAATCCTATCAATGGTAAGGCACCAATAATCACCCAGCCTAATCCAGCCCAAGCAGGGTATTCAATTCCAAATACGAATGATGACTTCATAGTCAAAAGTTCTGCACTGAACGGAACATTGTCAATTATTGCAACTGGCAACTGAATTAACATCAAAATCCCAGCAGCCCAAGCAATTGGCAACAAATTTAGGGCAATTGTGCGTCGATGTAGTAATGCACGAGTCATGACCAAAAACATCAGGCTGAGTAGTAAAATTCCTCCTGAAACATCGAGTAATGCTACCATCATCACACCAATGAGAAGCCAATCTGCGGCTCTACCTTCCTCTTTGACTACACCTTGTTTTATCAACATAAATTGGCCTAGCAATGGACCGGCTAACATTATCAAATCAAACATTATTTGTGCAGCGACAACTTCGCTTGGCCCAGCATCTATCAAAGACTGGTGGATACGGAATGACCATGGAAGTCCAACGAAGAAAAGTAACCATACCCCTCCTGCCCTAGTACGATTGTCCTGAGGTAACTCAAACAATACCTCACGCATTAGCACCATAATTGGCAACAACAACAGCATGACTGTCCAAGTCGCAGTCGACTCTGCGGCTGCTAGCGAGAAAATTAACAATGGTAGAATCATACTTCCTCGCATTGCTGGACCCCATTCTCCAATCCGCTCATTGATGGAGGCACTAGCCTGAGCCGACCATTCCCCTGTTTTCGGGTCCCAAACTGAGACTGTGCTTCCTGCATCTATCAGCTTGCCACTGAGTTTACCTACATCAAACTCAATCGGCCGTAATGAGCGCCCTGTTGCGTACAGGATAACCGCGAATATCAGTGCTTCAACACCCAATCCAGAAATCCCAATCTTCATCCCAAGCCCGCTTTCTAAACGACCCATCCATTCTAAAATGAAGATTGAAACGCCGGTTACTAACACCAGTACTGAAACCTCTTTTCTCGCTTCACTATCATCTAGATCTATCAATTCAACATTACTCGCATCGCGTAAAACTAGTAGTAGAAGATATGCAACAAAGATTAGTGGTAAATATGGCCCCACCCCGAACAGCATTTCGTGAGATAATAGGGTTAAAACGACCATCAAATGATGTGGCGCCTTGGATAATTTCCCTTCTCTACTCGCTATTTCCCCAATGAAAAGTAAAGCGGCTGGAGGAATTATTAGGAAGAATGGGTCCAAAGCTAATATCGAAAACTGATTAGGCTCAGTTGAAGAAAGCCAATCAACCAAGAACCAAGAGACTGCTAGCATGGAAAAAGTCCAATCAGAAACCCAGCGCCTTGTTTGGGGCTTCGTCACCATATAAACAAACATGATAATCGCAGTAGCCCACGCAAAACCAGAACCGGGAGATGGCAAAAATGCCAGACCCACTGCTAATCCAATTGGCATCCATGGAACTCGTCGCATGTGTACTGCCGCAAAGTAACCGATTAGCATAGATAACCAAAGGAATAGCGGCAAACTTGCTAGCACATTGTCAATGGGCTCAATCAATACCAAATCCAAGTCGCCAACAACTGCCCAAAACTCTGCAATCAAGACAATCAGAACCAAGCCAATTGAACCGCGCTGAATCATTGCTTGGGACAAGCCCTTTGCTGAGGCAAACATTCCTTGCATTAGCACGACTATTGCTAGTAACGTGAGGCCAGCCCCGCCACCAACTTTCAGCTCGTAAATTATGGGGATCACGGAAGAAAGGAAAGCAGAAGAAAGGAAAAGAGGGGCTCTATTTGAGACCGAGCCAAGCCACATCCCCATGCCAGTCAACGCCAACATGCTCAAAATCAAGGGCAGTGAAATCACTCCACCAGCCCAATTAACCCATATTTCAGCACCTATGAACAAAACCACCAGTGGCGCAAGGGTTGTAACCAAACGCGGCAATATGGTTGCCCTGACCCGTTCATTCTGTCGCCACTGAGCGTATCCAATCATGATGAACACGGAGGCTTGGACGAGCGCACCCCACTCCCCTGGCATCCACCCATCAGTGCCTGATTCTCCATTGCATAACACACCGGTATCAGGGAAATAACCACAATAGAAAAACAACCCCCAACGGGATAGCCAAAAGCCACCAAGCACAGCGAATAAATGACCAAATGAGAGCACGTAATCATGGACAATTGAGATGCTTTGATGTCGGCGATATTGAACCTCAACAAAACCATAGGAAAATAATACCATCAAACCCGCTCCAATAGCGAGATAGAGGAATTCCATGTCGCTATCGAGTTCACTAGTCATGAAGCGACCGATGGCAAAAGCAAGCGCAATCATACCACCAATTATCGAGAATAGCATTCCCATTTTTGCACTATCAACGTCTACAACTGTTGAAACCGGAGATTCTACAGAAACGCCTGGTAAATAGGTTGACTGTTGAGCTACTGTTGATTCAATTCTTGCTTGCTGCTTAACTTTGGAAAAATCCCGAAATCTAGTCCTTCCCTCTTTTGTACCCTCTACCATACAACACCATTGTCCACACCCACACATTAACTCTCACCCGACCACCTGTGGTTTTCGAAGGTTAACGAAGAGTCATATCTAACACCACCTACGCAGTAGATGTGCAAGAAGTAAGGATCCGCTGGTCAGCCGCGACTGTAGCGAAGTCGGAGTTCGCAGAACTGCTGAAAATCTGCTCAACTTTTGAGGTAGTAGCACATTTGGATGTCCAACCTGAAGGCGTGCGCCAACTAACTCGCTGTGAAATGCGAAATGGTGCTGACTTTGAATCAATTAATGATGTATCATTTCTCACCTTTGAAGGAATTCTACCTAAGCGCGGTGAAGGACCGGAAGCAATAGTCGTAATGAACCGTCATCCGCTAGTAGTCTCAGCCATCTCCTTTGATGACATTGCGGTGTATCCACCTTACTCAATATCTGATGAAGGAGTTGAAATCACTCTACGGGGGGTACCATCAGGAATTCGTCAATTCTTAGCCCAAGTAGAAATTTTCTTACCTCCTGACAAGGTGTCAGTTACAACCCACGATGATCCCAAACACGATGCTTTAGAATTGTTAGGTAAGCGCCAATTAGAGGTGATTCATCAAGCGGTTTTACTGGGTTATTACGATGAACCAAAGAAACTTTCCATGCGAGAACTCGCTACCAATATTGGAATCGCGAGAAGTACTCTAGGCGAACACCTTCACGGAGCCGAATCAACCCTCATCAAATGGATTTCAGAAGACAATTGAATACTAATCTCAAGTTTTCTAGATATGAAAATTTTCTTAAGATGACAACTAGAAATTTCCGCCGGTTTGATTCAGTAAATCATCATCAACCTCATCGGCTTTTTCCGTTTCAGTTTCCTCTTCTCTTACCCCTAAAGCAGGGCTTTCAGTTGCACCTGAACGTGTGATGCCAATAACTCCTAGAAGTATCAACAGCAACGCACCGAGGTAAATTCCTGCAGTTACTTGGTCAATAAAGAAAGCACTACCACCCGTATCAAAGTTAGTCCAGTAGGTAAATTGTTTCTGATTATCTACAATCCCAGACTGCATCAACTCTACTGTTTCAGCATCTGCTCCTGCACCGGACTCAATCTTGAACACGGCTTGCATATCACTCATTTCGGGAGTGCTTTCTGCTTGCTCATTCATCGGCCTCATATCGATGTAAAAGTAACTTTCAGATGCACCTGCAACAATAATTCTAGCAGTCGGCTGAACCTTCAACTCAACATCAGCGGCAAAATAAATTGGAACCGCACCCGGGAAGATATCTAATGCTGAATGTGAATTAATCAACTTGCCCTGAATCAATCTCTCATTGCCATCAATGTGGCAAGTCCATGTTTCTGTCAAAAGACCGAGATGGTCACTATCTGCTTGCTGTAATGGTGAGCAAATCGCATAATCACCTAGGTTCAGCAAATCGCCTTCACCGGTGATGAAGCCACCAGAAGTTCCCGCAAGTGACTCATTCGTAATCATACCATAAGTGTCCTCTTCCATCTCAGGTGTACGCCAAGCTAGGTATGGTGAGCCGTCCTGTTCAAGAGTTTCTCCAGTATCGCAATCTGGGTTTTCCCCAGTGCACACCTTGTACAGTGTGCCCTCACCGGTAGATACACCATTTGGAGCGTGTTCGGATATTGAACCAAAGAAGGTCTTGTTTGTCTCAAGAGATTGCCAACCATAGGTCAAATTATTGGAATTACCTGCCAATTGGGCCATCAAAGGGTCGCGCCAACCGAACAGCCATTGGTCAACAGTGTGAGATACCCACTTTGTTGCACCAGGGTATCCAGTTGCTTCTTCACCAAACATGCTACCAAGCAGAT
>CAUZFJ010000084.1:0-5787 GCA_963579105.1 Candidatus Thalassarchaeaceae archaeon | reverse complement strand
CAAGCAATTCCTGGAATTGGTGAGAAAAGCGCATGGAATCTAATTAGTGAAAGGGTCAAGAGAAACCATCGTGGAACATCTTTTTCATCTCTAGAAGATGCTTTTGAATCAATAGATTTGGTGCCTTCAGAGTTAGCGATTAAAATCCTGGAGGTGTAATAATGAATTCTCTTGATGAAGCGGCAAAGTCCCTATCCAATGCTTGCAACAAACTCACTCCTAAGTTAGGGAAAACTGTTTCTTGGGTTTACAACCCTCTTGATTATGCCTGGAAAGTACACAAACAATATCTGAGAAAATACGGAGGCTTAGGCAGCAAAACAATTCTGCTTGGCATGAACCCTGGACCTTGGGGGATGGGGCAAACGGGTGTGCCCTTTGGAGATGTCAGCAAAGTTAGAGATTATCTTGGTTTAAGTGGAGCAGTAGGCCAGCCTGATAGGTTACATCCAAAACGTCCTGTTATTGGCTTGGATTCTAACAGAAACGAAGTTTCTGGCACCAGATTATGGGGTGTTATCGAGGACACTTTTGGCTCCGCTGATGAAGCGCATGCCAACCTATTCGTAGTCAATCACTGCCCCTTGTTGATGTTTGATGAAGCCGGAAAAAACCTCACACCTGACAAGTTAAGTGGGCAGAGTGCCAAGGCACTGCTCGCACTATGCGATATGCACCTACAGCAAGTGGTAGAGATTCTTGGCGCAACTCAAGTAATTGGAGTTGGCGCTTATGCTGAAAAGCAAGCCAAGAAGGCTCTTGTTGGCATGGATATTGAAATCACTCGGATCCCACATCCTTCGCCAGCCAGCCCATTAGCCAATAGAAATGGTGGGGCAGACTGGCGCAATGCGGTCAAGAAAGTATTATCTGAATTGTGATTTATAAAATCTGTTAAAAACAATTTATCAGATTTTTATTACTGTAAACAGATGCATAATGCCGCCCTAACACTCATGAGGGGGTCTGTCCCTTGAGGGAGACGGTGACACGATGAGTGAGGTACGAGAATCTATTGCAATGCATGTACATTCGATTGACAGAGATTGGGATAATCCCATGGGAGATGACCCAAGAACGCTGCATGAGATGATGATGAACGCGGTTTCACGAAGCGGAAGTGCGCCATTGTTTGGATATATTCCCGGAGCAGGCCAACCACGCGTTCACGTGACTTACGATGAATTTGGAGGATTAGTTGATTCAGTCTCACGCGGCCTAAGAGACCGCGGGGTGAAAAGTGGTGATAGAGTAGCAATTATTGTCAATAATTCTGTTGAATGGGCTGCGACATCTTATGCTGCCAACGCCTTAGGTGCCGCTTACACAGCAATGTATACTCACCAACACGGTGGAGAATGGGCTTACATCATCGCCGACTCTGAACCAACCGTTCTTGTCGCCGCCGACACCGATGTACTCGACCGCCTATGCGAACACATGCCTGCTGAAAGTTGGCCATCAGGCGGAATTATTCTGCTCGGCGATGACGCACCAAATTCAAGCCCGCCAGAAGGTATTTCAGTTACTAGCTGGAGCCAATTCGTTGCGGAAGGAAACACCTCAGAACCAGTTGGAGAACCTGCAAACGACCCACATGGTTTGGCAACGCTATTGTACACAAGTGGTACCACCGGAAACCCGAAGGGAGTGATGTTGAGCAACTGGAATATTCTCCACAATATCATAACCATGCAAGGCAGATTCCCGATTTACAAGGGCGATAGAACCGCCTCCTTCCTACCTTGGGCGCACTCTTTTGGTCAAATGGGCGACCTTCACTATATGCTCCACCAAGGAGTTCACATCAACCTAATTTCAGACCTTTTGAAAATCGCTGAAGAGTGCCAAGTCATCAAACCACATGCACTGTTTGCTGTTCCACGCGTATGGAACAAATTGTATGGCAAAGTGATGGCAGGATTGAACGCCTCGCCAATTAAGAAGCGCTTAGGCGCGCTCGCTTTCAAGAAGGCTAGAGCAAGAATCGCTGCTGACGGCCGAGATTGTATCAAAATCCAGCCGAAAGGATTCTTGGACAAAAAACTCGACAAAATCGTATTTGGGAAAATCCGCGGCAGATTCGGCGGCGAAATGCGTTTCTGCATATCTGGCGGAGCCGCACTTTCTCCTGAAGTTGCATCATTCATTCAATGCGTTGGGTTTTCCATGTTCGAAGGATATGGATTAACCGAGACTTCCCCCCTCATTTCTTTGAACGGATGGGAAGAAGGACACCCCTGTTTACTCGGGTCGGTAGGACGTGCAATCCCGGGAGTTAGGGTAGTGATTGACCAGGACGCTTGGGATGATCCCGACAGCGATGATGGTGAAATTGTCGCATACGGACCAAACATCATGAAGGGTTACTGGCGAAACGAGCAAGCCACCGCAGAAGTCATGACCGAAGATGGCGGATTTAGAACTGGTGACCTAGGAATATTGGTTGATGGATTCATCAAGATTACAGGTCGCGTAAAAGAACAATTCAAACTTGAGAACGGAAAATATGTCGCACCTTCACCGCTCGAAGAATCACTGAAACTATCAGCACTTGTTGAGCAATGCTGTGTTGATGGTACCAACAAAATCAAGACATTCACAATAATTCATCCTAACGAATATGCCCTCCGAGACGGACTAAAAGGTGCGAAGATTGATGCTAGTGGCTCATTTGCAGACCTCTGTGCTTCTGCTGAAGTCCGCGCTTATGCTCTTGGCGCACTGAAAGAAGAAATAATGGTACCAAATTGGAAAGGCTTCGAATTCTCCGGCTCGATAATTCTAGACCCTGATGAATGGACCACTGACAATGAGATGATTACCCCCTCATTGAAGGTCAAGCGCCGAGCATTATTTACTCGACACCAAGCCGATATTGATGCCCACAAATGACATCAATTAATGTTCGCAAATTACGCAATTTGCGACTCAGATAATTGCCTAAAAGCAACGAGGTTCAGTCAAGTTGGTCGCCATAACGCCATTGTTGGAAAAAAGAACCAACGATAATACAGACCACTATTATTATGGCACTATAGCCTGACTTTAAGTCAAAATTTTCTAATCCCTGTATGCCTACAGATGTAATCGTAACACCTGCTGCTAAGGAGATTCCACCAAGACTAGCGGAGCCGACAAAAGTGACTGCTTCTTTCATATTCTTGACTAATTTGGCTCCGATAATGAAAGAAATATCCAGACATATCGCAACCCAAATCCAATTAATAGAATAAAATTCAGCAATGATTGAGAGAATTACAGCCATTACCCCCATTCCAAGTGAACCACCCACAATATAGTGAAAGTTCTTACCGATTGAGGCACCTGAAGCACCAGCCATCATTCCAACTGCTACACCCACCCAAATTGCGATTTTAGGGTCCACACCCAAAAAGGCGTAAACTATTGCACCAGAAGTTAACGCAAATGGCACGAAAAGAGCCCAAGCCGTAAGTAGTGGTAACAGCCTAGGCCCGGCTAAAGTTAGAGACACACCAAGAAGGACAAGTATCATGCCAATGATTGGACCGTAGGTTGTTAGAATCGCATCAAGTTGCTGCTCCTGACTCAATGGCATTAAATCCGCGAACAAGTGGCTTTGCTTCAATTATCGGGTGACTCTAATTTCGCAATAATTGCTGGCGGCCGTAGGCCGCCAAATAGGAGATATGATGAGTAGGGGCTGAATCGGACTACTCATGGTAACTGGGGCCGGTGAATCTACGGAAACTACCTCCGGCTCCGCCAAAGCCTCTAGCACGTCGCCTCGCAGAGTTGTTACTGCTGCCTCTTTATTTGATGGTCATGATGCTGCAATCAATGTCATGCGCCGGCTAATTCAAGCCGCAGGCGCCGAAGTAATCCATCTTGGTCATGACCGTTCAGCCCAAGATGTTGCAAATGCTATTATTCAAGAAGATGCCCACGCAGTTGCCCTTTCATCCTATCAAGGCGGCCATGTAGAATACTTCACTTACATCCGCCAAATATTAGATGATGCTGGGCGTGATTATGTCAAAATCTTCGGTGGCGGAGGAGGCACCATAACGCCAATTGAAATGCGAGATTTACATGAGGCTGGAATTACGAAAATTTACTCTCCAGACGATGGAAGGACCCTAGGTCTAGTTGGCATGATTGATGATATGATGGAGAAAACCAGTGAACTTGACTTGCTTGATGGAGGCAAACTAGACGAGTTGGCAGGGCCACTCAAACCATCCGACCATGGAGCAATTGCAAGACTCATCACCCTTGCTGAAAATGGCGACAAAACAGCCTTCCAATCAGCACTTGATAAGTGCCGCTCACAACCGTCTGACAATCAGGCACCAGTGGTGGGAATCACTGGAACCGGTGGGGCTGGAAAATCATCACTGCTTGATGAATTGATGTTGAGAATAATTCGCGACTGTCCAGATTTAAAGGTTGCATTCCTTTGCACTGACCCTACTCGTAAACGAACTGGAGGGGCGTTACTTGGCGACCGAATTAGAATGAATGCCCTCTCCCACAGCAATTTTTTCATGCGCAGCCTTGCAAGTCGTGGTTCTGGAAAAGAAGTCAGTGACCGACTTGAAGAAGCGATTTCAGTATGTCAAGCGGTGGGTTTTGACCTCATTTTCGCTGAGACAAGTGGAATCGGTCAAGCTGATGACGCCATCAGCAATTTAGTTGACCATACTTTCTATGTGATGACCGCAGAATACGGGGCTCACACCCAACTAGAAAAAATTGAGATGCTTGACGTTGCTGACTTGGTTGTCATCAACAAATTTGAGCGCCGAGGTGCTGTGGATGCACTACGTGCAGTTCGCAAACAAGTGCGCAGAAACCGTAACCTGTTTGGGATAAGCGATGGTGAACTACCTGTATGTGGGACAATCGCTAGCCAATTTGCTGACCCCGGTGTTGACGACCTTTGGTTTCGTCTTTCCTCGTTGATTATCCTCGCAGATGGCAGTCATCCAGATGCCACCAAACCTTCTCTCCCCGAATCAGGGATGCCAGAGCCAAGGCACATCATTCCACCAGAACGTGTGAACTATTTGGCAGAGGTTTCCGCAACTGTACGGGATTACCACACCCGAACCTATGGTGAATCCGGAAAAGCCAGACTTGCCCAACAACTCGCTGAATCCGCAAATCATCTTGATACGATTGGAAAAAGTGATGCAGCAGAAGAAATCAGGCTGGAAGCAACAGAAATCCTAGAAGATCTACACCCAACTGCACGCACGCTTCTCGAGGAATGGCCTGACAAAGTTGAGACATATGATAGTGGGGAATTCTCCTATGATGTACGAGGAAAAACATTCTCAGTACCAACGAAAACTGAATCTCTTTCAGGCTCAAAAATACCTCGGGTTGCCTTACCACGAACCGAGGATAAAGGCACGCTCTTGAACTGGTTACGCAAGGAAAATCTACCAGGCAGTTTCCCTTTTACCGGCGGTGTTTTCCCTTTCAAGAGGGCTGATGAGGATCCAACGAGAATGTTCGCAGGCGAAGGGCCAGCAAGTCGCACAAATTCACGCTTCCACCTATTGAGTGAATCCTCACCTTATGCCCGCCTCTCTACTGCTTTTGATTCGGTAACATTGTACGGTCGAGACCCAGATATACGCCCTGACATTTATGGAAAAGTTGGTGAATCAGGTGTGTCAATATTTACTGTAGATGAAATCTCTCAATTATATGATGGATTTGATTTGTGTGATAAAAACACTAGCGTTTCAATGACCATAAATGGTCCGGCACCTATTATACTAGCAATGTTCTTTA